>JAPLPS010000426.1 GCA_026400075.1 Polaromonas sp. | reverse complement strand
GATATTAATTGGTGGTACTTGGAGGCGTAACTCTGCAATGTCTTTTGCATAAACATGTGGCTGCGCTGCTCCAGACCTCAACTTGGAATTTATGTAATCTTGTTGCGACCGCAAAAAATAAAATAGATACTTTATGTCAATATCCTCTCTGCTAGTTGTCACAGTAGAGCAATCTGATGCAAATATCGGATGAGTCCAAAAATTAACATATCCAGCACTTGCACCAGATGCACTGATAGTTATGACATTTCCAGAGCGATTTGGTGTGTCATGAAAATACGTTGGAGTCATTCCCCCTGCGACAACAGGAATATTACCGGGACGAGTTTGTGGCTTGGTAATAGATGTTCCTCGCCTGACCTCGCTCACCTCACCTAAAGAAAATTCCGACCTGCTCACGACAACATCCCCTCAAGCGCATCCATCCCCGCCTGAATCTCGGCCTCCAGCGCTTTTAACTTCGCCAGAATTTCCAGCGGCGGCAAGTGTTCGCTCGCCGCATGCACCACTTCCTTGTAGCGGTTGATCGACAGGTCGTAATCGTTGCCCTCAATGTCGCCCTTGGGCACGCAAAAACTGGCGTCGGTGCGCTCACGCGCCAGTTCGCCGTGGTCGCGCTCGCGCCAGCGGGCCAGCACGTCGGGCAGGTTGTTTTTCGCGTGTTCCGCGTCGCTCAAAGGCTGGGCCGGGGTGGCGCCGAGTTGCTCTTCGGCCAGCAGCGGCTGGCGCTTGTCGTCCAGGCTCCAGCCGTCGGCCTTCATGTCGTAAAACCAGACCGTGTCCATGCCGCCCGAGTTGGTTTTGGTGAACACCAAAATCGCGCAGGACACGCCCGCATAGGGCTTGAAAACGCCGGACGGCAGCGAAATCACGGCCTCCAGCTTCTGGTCTTCGACGATCATGCGGCGCAGCTCCTTGTGCGCCTTGGACGAGCCAAACAGCACGCCGTCGGGCACGACCACGGCGGCGCGCCCGCCGGGTTTCAGCAGGCGCAGGAACAGCGCCAGAAACAGCAGCTCGGTTTTTTTCGTCTTGACGATGGCCAGCAGGTCTTTGGCCGTGTTTTCGTAGTCCAGCGAACCGGCAAACGGCGGATTGGCCAGAATCAGCGAATAGGCTTCTTCGTCCCCGGCGTGGCTCTGGGCCAGCGAGTCTTTGTAGCGAATATCCGGGTTATCGACGCCGTGCAGCGCCATGTTCATGCTGCCGATGCGCAGCATGGTGTTGTCGAAATCGTAGCCGTGGAACATGCCGTGGTGGAAATGTTCGCGCTGCGCCGCGTCGCGGAACAGGCTGGGGCGGTTTTCGCGCAGGTACTCGCCCGCCGCCACCAGAAAGCCGCAGGTGCCGCTGGCCGGGTCGCAAATCGTGTCCTGCGGCGTCGGCTCCATCATTTCGACCATCAGGCGGATGATGTGGCGCGGCGTGCGGAACTGGCCGTTTTGCCCGGCGCTGGCGATTTTGCCCAGCATGTACTCGTACAGATCGCCCTTGGTGTCGCGGTCGTCCATAGGCACGCAGTCCAGCATGTCCACCACCTTGGCCAGCAGCGCGGGCGTCGGGATGGTGAAGCGCGCATCATTCATGTGGTGCGCGTAAGTCGAGCCGTCGCCGCCCATGCTGCGCAGAAACGGAAAAACGTGCTCGCCGACAACGCTGAACATGTCCGCCGGGGCGAAGTGTTTGAAGCGTGACCAGCGCTGCTCGTCGTAGGCGCGGCCTTTGGCGTCCGCGCCTTCGGGGTAAATGTGGCGCTCCATCGGGCTGCCCAGGCGCTGCGACTTGTTTTCTTCCAGCGTGTGCAGGTCGTCGAGGCGGCGCAGGAATAACAGATAGGTGATTTGCTCCATCACCTCGATGGGGTTGGCGATGCCGCCGGACCAGAAAGCGTTCCAGATCGCATCGACCTGGCTGCGGAGTTCACCTGTGAGCATGATTGTCCTGTGGCGCCTGAGAGTTCAGGCGTGGTTTGAATGGACGTTGATTGCCGGGGCAATGTAACGATTTGTTGAATGATAACCAGCGCAAGCGCCAGCGCCAGCGGCGCGGTGGCGGCTGTGGTCAGCGCTGGCCGAATGTGGGCAGATAGCGGCGAATCTCTTCGAGGTTGGCAATGGCCAGTTGCCGCTGCTGCGGCCGGGGTTGGCCGTCAAGCTCCAGATTCAGCGCGCGCACCGTGTAAAACAGCATCGCCTGGCGGCAGACCAGCGCGATCTGGCCGTTTTCCATGCCGTAGTCCAGCTCAACGCCCCGGCGCTGGGATTCGGAGAGTTCGGGGTCGGGGGTCAGCTGCAGCTCGATCATCGTGTGCCATTCCAGATCGTCCCTGGCCTTGATATCCGAAGCGCCAAGAAGCTCCACCGTCAGAATCCGGCCCAGCACGAAATCGCGAAAACCGTTGCGTCGGTGGCAGTAGGCGCGCACATGCCAGCGCATGCCGTCGTGGCCAAAAGCGTGCGGGCTGATGTCGCGCAGCAAGGGCTCGTCGCGCGCAATCGACTGGTAGCCGACATTGACCTTGCCTTGTTCGGAAATCGCCCGCAGCAGCATCTTCAGCGCTTGCTCGTCGATGCGCCGTGACGGCAAATCGACCGAAGCCAGGAGGGCCGGGTGCATCTCGACAAAGGACTGCATCGGCGCCAGCGTCTGCTGCTCCAGCGCCAGCAGCTGCGTCATGTACTGGTCTGCGCCGGAGGTCTCGAACAGCGGCGAAAACGCGGGCGTTGCCGCGTAAACCCGCGAACTGCGGTCATAGGCCAGGTTGCCGGGCGCGCGCTCTATGTACTGGCGGATGTCGGTGGACGCCTGCGGCACCGAAATCTGGAAGAAGCGGGTCAGGTCGGCGCGGTTGAGCTTGCCGCCCCACTGCAGGCGAAAGTCAATGAATTGCAGCCGACGCTCCTGGCTCCAGCGCAGCGCTGGGGTGACGTCTGTAGTCGGTGTCTCATCAATTTGATTGGTTTTTTTCATGTTGATAGTCTACTTTGTTTACTAGTATTGTAAATATGCGTATACTTTATATGCTGGCGCTTCCGTATCAGGTGCGCTGGGGAAATTTTCATCAGGGTTGTATGGATAAAAAAGGCAAGACATGAAGGCCACTTCAGAAGGTATGAGTCCGTGTTCAGCAGCCGATAGGCTCGCCGTTGGCTGCCGCCGCAAGTCCGATTTCGTCGCCATCCTGGCGCACGAGCTGCGCCATCCGCTGGCGCCGATCAGGAGCGGTCTGGATTTTTTGCGCCGGGGCGGCCAGGAGCCTGCCGCTGTGACGAAAACGCTGGACATGATGGCGCGCCAGGTCAGCCAGTTGACGCAGCTGGTCGATGACCTGTTTGACGTTGTCGGCATCAGCAGCGGCAAGGTGGCGATCAGGAAAAAGAGCGTGGACCTCAACGAGGTGCTTTGGAATGCCATCGAGACCAGCCTGCCGGTGATTGAGGCTGCTGGCCATCACCTGCTGCTGGATATTCCCGATGTGTCTTTGCTGATTGAGCTTGATCCGGGCCGGATCAGCCAGGTCGTGGTCAATTTGCTGAACAATGCGGCCAAGTACACCCCGGCGGGCGGCTGCATCGAACTGGCGGTGCGCCAGGACGAGCAGCGCGTTTTCATCTCGGTGACTGACGATGGCGCAGGTATTGGGGAGGCGGCGTTTGCCACGATTTTCGATATGTTCAATCAAGGCGCTCAGGCTGCACGGCGGAACGGTGGCCGTGGCCAGTCCGGGCATCGGCCAGGGCAGCACGTTTACGGTCGCGCTGCCGCTGCCGCTGCCGCTGCCTGCGCTGGAGTCAGCGCAGCCCAGCGGCCCAAGCCTGCGCATGCTGATCGTCGATGACCATGTGGATGCGGCGCAGATGCTGGCTGCGATTCTGGAGATGGACGGGCATCAGACGGCCGTGGTCGGCGACGGCCATCAGGCCCTGCAAGTGGCCCAGGCGTTCAGCCCCGATATGGTTTTTCTCGACATCGAGATGCCGGGCCTGAATGGCTACGAAACCGCCCGCGCCCTGCGCAAGCTGGCCGGGCTGGAGCAGGTCACGCTGGTGGCGCTGACCGGCTGGGACTGCCCGAAAAGCCGGATTCGCGTCAAGGATGCCGGTTTTGACCATCACCTGAGCAAGCCGACCACGCTGGCGACGGTCAGGACGCTGGTCGCCCAAGTTGCCGATGCGCTGGCTGGCAGCTGAAGCAAAACGGCCTGTAGGAAAATGCCCACGCAAAGACGGGTCTTGACCCGCTACTTTGGATGAATGGATAGACCTACTCTTGCCCCCTCATCAACTGAAGTGAAGAGGCTACCCATGAACAAAGATCAAATCAAAGGCTCCCTCAAGGAAGCGGCAGGCAAGGCGCAGGCCAAGGCGGGCGACTTGATGGACAGCCCCAAGCAGCAAGCCAAAGGGGTGGCCAAGCAGGGCACGGGCCGGGCTCAGAAGAACCGGCGCGATGCCAAGGAACTTTTGAAGGACTATGATGATAAAATTTGATCAGGTTTTTTAAACCTTAACAAAGATGGCCGGTCAAGTACCGGCCATTTTGCTTTTTGGCGCTGCTCAGTCCTGGGCGGGCGCGAAAAACTTCAGCGCCGCATCCAGCTCGCCCGCGCTGACGCCGGGCGTGGTTTGCAGCCTGTCCTGCAGCGCGGCGAGCGCGGCGGCACCTTCTTTTTGCAAGCTGGCAATCGCCAGCGCGGCTTCTTTGGGCGACGCGAAGCCGTGGCTTTGCAGCAGCAGTTTGGCGTCGGCGTCCAGCAGCTTGAAATAGAACTGGCCGTCTTTTTCGCGGTACTGCTTGAAGGCCGGGGCGGCCGTTTTTGTCGCCTTGGCTTTGGCGGCGGGCGCGGCGCTGACGGCCAGATTGCGCAGGCCGACAGCCTTGCGCAGTTCGGCCATGAAGGGCGTGGCGGCTTGGCGGGCTTTATCGGCACCGGCTTGCAAAATCGCTTCGATTTTGGTCGGGTCGGCCATCAGCGCCTGGTAATTCTCGCGCATCGGCGCGACTTCGCGGTCAATGCG
>JAPLPS010000149.1 GCA_026400075.1 Polaromonas sp. | reverse complement strand
CAGCGAAATATTCGACGCAAAGCCCGAAATGTTCTCGCGCATGAAGCCGGACCAGCGCGCCGCCCGCTCGGTGCCGAGCGCGGCGGTCAGGCGCGGGTTGTGCCGCAGCGCCGAATCCATGCGGTGCAGCACAAAGCCGTTTTCAACCCAGCCCGCGATCATGCTGGAGACGAACAGCACCACGCCAGTCAGCCCCGCCCAGAGCAGCGTCGGGCCGAGCAGCGTCAGCGATTCGATGACATGGTGGGCGCTCTTGGCGTCGATCATCGGGCGGCCCAGCAGCAGCTGCACCACCGCATTGACCAGCAGCACGGCGGGCACCACCATCAACAAATTGCCCATCACGGCGGCCACCTGGGAGCGCACCAGGTGCGCGACTTCATCGACAAAATCGGTCAGCGTCGTCGGCGATTCGTTCGAGTTAATGTCCTTGAGCTTGGCGGCCATCGCGGGCGCGGTCATGGCGGGCTGCTTGGTCGCCAGCGTGAAATGCAGCAGCTGGATCAGGATAAAGGTGCTGGCGTAAGCCACGCTGGCCCAGAAGCCGCCCCAGAACGCCGACAGGCCCAGCCCCATCACGATGAACTTGAGCAGCGTCGTCAGCGCGGTGACGGCGCCCCCGCCCATCGCCTTGCCCAGCATGTCGCGGTACTCGTGCCGGTTGCGGGTGATGTAATGCTCGCCGGTTTCGGCGCTGCGCTCGGCCATCTTGGCTGACAGCAGCGAGGTGTTGGCGCTGATCAGCGCGCTGATGCTTTTGCCGTCCTGGGCAATGATGACGCGGCGCGCCAGCAGCTTGAGCGCCGTCATCGCCGGTTTCGGCGACAGCAGCGCGTCCAGCAACTCGCGCACGCGCAGCAGGCGCGCCCGCAGCTGGCGCAGCCGGAACACCATGCCGACGGAAATGCCAGTTTCTTCGACATGGGCATAAATGCTGTTGACCGCCTGGCGGCAGGCGTCGAGCCGCTCGCGGTACTGCAGCACGGCGCTTTGCAGCAGCGTCTCATTGCGGCCCGGCCCGAAAAAAAGCTGTTGCAGTTCCTGCGCATCGGCGGGCAGCGCATGAAAGGCGCGGGCCTGCGGATGATCCCGCTGCATGCGCAGCCGCAGCTCGGGCGCAAAGCCGGTGGCGCGGATTTGCGCGGTGCAGTAGCTCAGGGCGTCGAGCAGGCTGTGCTGCCACTGCAGCGTGTCCCGCTCCGGGCTGGCCGACAGCAGCGTCACCAGCTGCGCCACCTGCGGCTCTTCGAGCGCGCTCAGCCACTGGGCATCAAAGCGGGTCGCCGCCACCAGCGCAAACAGCGCGGAGGCGTCGCAGGTTTCCGGCGTGCCGGGCAGCAGCTTGCGGCGCAGGCGATCAGCCAGTTCGCTGAGAAAAGCGGTGCGCGGCGCAAAGCCAAAATCGGCCAGCAGCGCCGTGATATCGACCGTTTCAATCAGCGTTGCCCACCAAGCCTGCAGGCGCGCCTGAAGCTCGGGCTGCTGCTGCACCGCGTCGATGAAGGCCTGCAGGCGCGCCAGCGCCGCTGGCACCGAGCGCTGCTCGCCGCGAATCCATTCAAACAGCCGGATCAGCCAGAGGTGACGTTCGGCCAGACCCGCTTCAGGATCCAGGGCTTGGAGCAGGGCGGGCAGGTTTTTCATCGGGGCTTTGGGTGGCGCGCTTAATGCAGCACGCGTTTGGGCGGGTTGTCGCCGTGGCTGGCTTCGAGCACAAACAGCGGAATCGCCGCCTCGAAGCGCTCGCCGTCTTCGGCCACGCAAAAGAAGCTGCCGTGCATCGTGCCGCTGGCCGTGCGCAGGCGTGAGCCGCTGGTGTATTGAAACGATTCGCCGGGCTTGAGCACCGGCTGGTTGCCGACCACGCCCAGGCCTTTAACCTCTTCATTGAGGCCGTTGGCGTCGCTGATCAGCCAGTGGCGCGAGATCAGCTGCGCGGCCACTTCGCCGGTATTGGTGATGGTGATGGTGTACGAAAAGCCATAGATGCTCTCCCTGGGCTCGGACTGCTCGGGCAGGTAGTGGGAGACGACTTCGCAGGAAAATTGGTATTTGGGCATGGGTTAATCAGAACGGGCTGGACAGGCAAAACAGGTGACGCCCATATTAACCGGGCCGCTCCTGTCGCGTTAGCGCGAAGCCAAAAGGGCGAGTTCCGCGCGCGCTGTCAGCACGCCGTCTTGCTGCGACAATCCGGCGCATGTCTAAAACCACGCCCACTTACCGCATTGCCCCGTCCCTGCTGTCAGCCGACTTTGCCCGCCTGGGCGAGGAGCTGAAGACCGTCATCGCCGCTGGCGCCGACTGGATCCACTTTGACGTGATGGACAACCATTACGTGCCGAATCTGACCTTCGGGCCGATGATTTGCCAGGAGCTCAAGCCGCATTCCAAAAAAGCCGACGGCACGGCCGTGCCGATTGACGTACATCTGATGGTTCAGCCGGTCGATAACCTGGCCGCCGCCTTTATCGACGCGGGCGCTGACCTGATCAGCTTTCACCCGGAAGCCTCCGGCCATGTGCATCGCAGCGTGCAGGCGATCAAGGGCAAGGGCTGCAAGGCCGGTCTGGTGTTCAACCCGGCCACGCCGCTGGACGTGCTCGACTGGATGATCGACGACATCGACCTGATCCTGATCATGAGCGTGAATCCCGGCTTTGGCGGCCAGAGCTTTATCAAATCGGCGCTGCGCAAGATCGAGCAGGCGCGCAAACGCATCGACGCCTCGGGCAAGGACATCCGGCTCGAAGTCGATGGCGGCATCAAGGCGGGCAACATCCGCCGCGCAGCCGACGCGGGCGCGGACACCTTTGTCGCGGGCAGCGCGATTTTTGGCAAGCCCGACTACCAAGCCGAGATTGACGCGATGCGCGCCGCGCTCAAGGGCTGAGTGCCCGGCCTTCAGACTGCCTTAATCCGGCGGGCGTGAAATACAGGGGTCAGCAGGTGCTGGCATTCAACTTACCGAAAGTGACCCCCATGAAATCGATTTTTCTCGCCCCTCTCCTGATCGCCCTGTCCAGCGTCGCATTGGCTGGCCCTACCTGCAACGTGCCGCAGGAAAAATGGATGAAAGAAGCCGACTTCAAGAAAAGCATTGAAGCCCAGGGCTACCAGATCAAGACCTTCAAGGTCAGCAAGGGCAAGTGCTACGAGATCTACGGCACCGACAAGGCGGGCAAAAAGGTTGAAATCTACTTTGACCCGGCCACCGGCGTGCCGATGGAATCGAAGTAATTCCAAACCCTGCTGGTGATGAAAAATACGCCGCAACTGACCGAGTCCCGGCCTGTCTGGGATCGTTTTGTACGCCTGTTTCACTGGACGCTGGTTAGCTGCGTCCTGCTGAATTACTTGGTGCTCGATGACGGCAAGACGCTGCACCAGTGGGTCGGCTACCTGGCGCTGGCCTTGGTGCTGGCGCGCATTGTCTGGGGCTTTATCGGTTCGCGCTACGCACGGTTTTCGGACTTTTTTCCGACACCGGCCCGGCTGCTGCGCCATCTGCGCCAGCTCAAGGCGGGCCAGCCCGAGATGCACTGGGGCCACAACCCGCTGGGCGCGCTGATGATTCTGGCGCTGATCAGCCTGGTGCTGGGGCTGGGCGTGACCGGCTGGATGCAGACGCTGGACGCCTACTGGGGCGAGGAGTGGCTGCAGGAATTGCACGAACTGCTGGGCAATGTGCTGATTGGCTTGGCCACGCTGCACGCGCTGGCGGCCCTCGTCATGGGCCGACTGGAGCGAACCCGGCTGATCCGGGCGATGTTCACCGGCACCAAGGAACGGTTTTAACCCGATTTATCAGGGTTTTCCATAACTAAATTGAGTTGATTTAGTCAGGGTATCTCCACTATAGTTTATGGGCGCCAAACCGTCCTGCGCAAATCCCGGCGTTCAAGCGGGACTACAAAACTATCACTCGTCAAATCGAGGAGACACCATGAAAAATCTCACCATTGCCTTTGCCCTGACGGCTTGGGCCTTTGCCGTTTCCAGCGCCATTGCTGCCGAACCCGTCGTGATCGGGCTGATCACCAAAACCGAGAGCAATCCCTTTTTCATCAAAATGAAAGAGGGCGCTGAGAACGAGGCGCACAAACTGCGCGTCAAGGTCATCAGCGCCGCTGGCAAGACGGACGGCGACAACGCCGGGCAGGTCGCCGCCATTGAAAGCATGGTGGCCGCAGGCGTCAAGACGATTTTGATCACGCCCAGCGATGCCAAGGCGATTGTTCCGGCGATCAAAAAAGCCCGGGACAAAGGCGTGATGGTGATTGCGCTGGACGGCCCGACCGAGCCAGCCAGCGCCGTCGATGCGCTGTTTGCCACCGACAACTACAAGGCTGGCAAGCTGATCGGCCAGTACGCCAAAGTCGCGCTGAACGGCAAGACGCCGGTGATTGCCATGCTGGATCTGTTTCCCGGCCACCCGGTCGGCGCCCAGCGGCACAATGGTTTTCTGCAGGGTTTTGGCCTGACGTCGCACGATGCCAAGAGCGACGATCTGGCCAAACCGGCTGAAGTCGTCTGCATGGCCGACAGCTTTGGCGACGCCGCCAAGGGTCAGACCGGCATGGAAGGCTGCCTGCAGAAAAACCCGGACATCAACCTCGTTTACACCATCAACGAGCCCGCCGCCGCCGGTGCCTACAAGGCGCTGAAGGCGGCAGGCAAGGAAAAAGACGTGGTCATCGTGTCGATTGATGGCGGCTGCGAAGGCGTCAGAAATGTCAGCGCCGGGGTGATTGCCGCCACCGCGCAGCAGTATCCGCTCAGGATGGCCGCGATGGGCGTGGCCGCTGGCGTCGAATACGCCAGAACCGGCAAAAAAGCGCATGGCTATATCGACACCGGCGTCAGCCTGGTCGCGGCGAATACCGTGCCGCGTGTTTACAGCATGGATGTCAAAACCGCCACCGCGCTGTGCTGGGGCGAGCGCTAGGCGCTGACCACGCAGGCGCCGACGCGGGAGCGCTTGCCAAGCCTAAAAAAGCACATTAAACTAGTCTTCTGACTAGTTTATAGAGAGGTATGTGATGCACACTTGGCCTGTACAAGACGCAAAAGCGCGTTTTAGTGAATTTTTAGAAGCCTGCATGTCGGAAGGGCCGCAAATGGTGACAAAACGCGGCGCCGAGGCGGCGGTTCTGGTGCCTGTCGATGTCTGGCGGCGCTTGCAAAATGCCGCACGGCCTTCGTTAAAGGAGCTTTTGCTGTCTGACGTGGGGCGAACTGATTTGGTGATTCCGGCGCGTGGCAACGCACGTCGCCGTGCTATTCAGGAATTGGAGTAATTGCGTGTATTTGCTGGACACCAATATTATTTCTGAACTCCGGCGTCAAAAGCCACATGGCGCCGTAGTCGCCTGGCTTCAAACCATTGAAGACAAAGACTTGTTCATTTCAGCCGTAACGCTGGGCGAGATTCAGGCTGGCATAGAAATCACACGCAACCAGGATGCAGACAAAGCCTGTCAGCTTGAGCAATGGCTGGATTTGATTGCCGGAAGCTACAACATCATTCCGATGGATGCTGCCATCTTCCGGGCCTGGGCGAAATTGATGCATAAGACATCGGATACGCTGTATGAAGACGCCATGATTGCAGCGACGGCAAAAGTGAATAATCTGGTGGTTGTGACCCGGAATATTTCTGATTTCCGGTCGTTTGGCGTTAAGTTATTTAACCCGTTTGATGGCGGGTTGTATTAAATTTTGGCAGTTGTTTTGTTGAGCTGATATTGCTTACGCAGGACAGACGCATCCCTGCACACCGTCAATAGATTACTAAATG
>JAPLPS010000173.1 GCA_026400075.1 Polaromonas sp. | reverse complement strand
TCGCTCAGCAGCTGGGCCAGCGTCTGCCCGCTGCGCACGCAGGCCTGCAGCACCTGCAGCGCGCTGATCAGGCCGTCGCCGGTGGTGTGCTTGTCCAGCTCTTCGAGCACATAGCGGTCGCCGACTTTGGCGCGGACAAACTCGACGCCCCTGGCTTTAAGCGCCACTTCGACGGCCATATTGGTCATCAGGGTGCCGACGGCGCCGGGCACCTTCTCGCCGCGTGCCAGCCGCTCGCTGACCATCAGGTAGAGCACTTCGTCGCCGTTGAACAGCCGCCCCTCGGCATCGACCATTTGCAGCCGGTCGGCGTCGCCGTCCAGCGCAATGCCGTAGTCGGCTTGGTGCGCCTTGACCGCCGCCACCAGCGCCTGCGGGTGGGTGGCGCCGACTTCGTGGTTGATGTTCAGGCCGTCGGGCGCGCAGCCGATGGCGATGACTTCGGCGCCCAGCTCATGAAACACCTTGGGCGAGATCTGGTAGGCCGCGCCGTGGGCACCATCAACGACGATCTTGAGGCCCTTGAGGGTCAGGTCGTGGGCAAAAGTGCTCTTGCAAAATTCGATGTAGCGCCCGGCCGCATCGTCCAGGCGGCGCGTCTTGCCCAGCGACGCCGAATCGGCCCAGACTGGCGGCTCTTGCAGCGCGGCTTCGACGGCCAGTTCCCACTCGTCGTTGAGCTTGGTGCCCTGCGCGCTGAAAAACTTGATCCCGTTGTCGGCAAACGGGTTGTGGCTGGCGCTGATGACCACGCCCAGGCTGGCGCGCTGGGCACGCGTCAGATAAGCCACGCCCGGCGTGGGCAGTGGCCCGAGCAGCACCACATCGACGCCCGCCGAGTTAAAACCCGACTCCAGCGCGCTTTCCAGCATGTAGCCGGAAATGCGCGTGTCCTTGCCGATCAGGACCGTCGGGCACAAAGTCCGGGGTGATGGGCGACTGGCCGACTGTGCCGCGAATGCCATCGGTGCCAAAGTATTGTCTTGTCATGTTGATTTATCCTGAAAAACTGTCGTGTTTATTTTGGAGCCAGTTCCGGCCTGCCCCAAGCCCATTGCGTTGGCATTTTTGTGACGGGCTTGACCCATCACAAGTCCGGCAACTCTAGCGGGCCGCCGACCAGACTTTGAGCGCCTGCACGGTTTCGCGCACATCATGCACGCGCACAATCCGGGCGCCGCGCTCAACGGCCAGCAGGGCTGCTGCCACGCTGGGCAGCATGCGCCCGTCGATGTCCAGCGGCGCATCGCCTTCGGCGCAAACCGCCGCCAGCGAGGACTTGCGCGACCACGCGGCCAGCAGCGGATAACCGACCGCCAAAAACTCCCGCTGGCGCGCCAGCAGCGAAAAATTCTGCGCCACCGTTTTACCAAAGCCGACACCGGTGTCGAGCACGATGCGGGCCTTGTCAACGCCAGCGGCCTGCAGCGCCCCGGCGGCCTGTGTCAAAAAGGCCAGCACCTGCGGCACCACATCGCCCGTCATCGGCGTGGTCTGCATGGTGGCGGGCTCGCGGTGCATGTGCATCAGGCACACGCCGCAGCTGGGGTGAGCGGCCACCGCCTGCACGGCGCC
>JAPLPS010000407.1 GCA_026400075.1 Polaromonas sp. | reverse complement strand
GCCAGCGGCGCCATCCTGCACCATTTGAAAAACAAGCCCGCCGCCGTGGTCAACAAGCTGCGCGGGCGCAGCGAACTCTCGCCCACGCCCACCCACTGCGCCCGCGTCGGCGACATGCTGGCGCGGCTGCATCTGGCCGGGCTGGATTACCCCCGACATCAGCCCAATCTGCGCGGCCTGGACTGGTGGAACGAGACCACGCCCGTGGTGCTGCCCTACCTGAACGACGAGCAGCGCCGCCTGATTCAGGACGAGCTGGCCCGCCAGAACGCCCTCGCCGCCACGCCCGCCTGTGCCGGACTGCCACGCGGCCCGATCCACGCCGACCTGTTCCGCGACAACGTGATGTTCGACGGCGCCGAGCTGACCGGATTTTTCGACTTTTACTTTGCCGGCTGCGACAGCTTTGTGTTTGACATCGGCGTCTGCCTGAACGACTGGTGCATAGACCTGGCCAGCGGCGCGCAGGACGACGCCCGCGCCGACGCCTTCATGGCCGCTTACCAGGCGGTGCGCCCGCTGAGCGCCGACGAGCGCGACTTGCTGCCCGCGCTGCAACGCGCTGGCGCGCTGCGCTTCTGGATTTCGCGCCTGTGGGATTTTTACCTGCCGCGCGAGGCCGCCGTGCTGCAAGCGCATGACCCGGCGCATTTCGAGCGGGTCTTGCGCCAGCGGCTGGCGCACCCCTACACGCCCTAACTACTGATGAAACTCAACATCGTTCCGGCGCGCACTGGCTTGACCTGGGTTCGGCTGGGTATCCAGACTTTCTGGCGCCAGCCGCTGGCGATGTCTGGCCTGTTTTTCATGTTCATGGCCATGCTCTCGGTGGTGATGGCCGTGCCGCTGATCGGCGTGGTGCTGGCGCTGGTTCTGCTGCCAGCGGCGACGCTCGGGCTGATGGCGGGCACCGAGCAGGCCATTCAAGGCAAATTCCCGATGCCGTCGGTTTTGATCAGCGGTTTTCGCAACGGCGCGCCGCGCATGCGTGCCATGCTGATATTGGGCGCGCTGTATGCGACAGGCTTTCTGGGCCTGATGGGCCTGTCGGCGTTGATGGATGGCGGGCAGTTTGCCAGCCTCTACCTGATCGGCGGCGAAGTGACTCAAGAGCTGGTCATGCAGAACAGTTTCCAGGCCGCCATGTGGCTGGCGATGGCGCTGCATACGCTGCTGTCGCTGCTGTTCTGGCATGCGCCCGCGCTGGTGCATTGGCATGGCCTGCCCCCCGTCAAAAGCCTGTTTTTCAGCCTGATGGCCAGCTACAAAAATTTTGGTGCTTTTGCCGTGTTTGCTGCGGCCTGGGCGGGCCTGTTGATGCTGGCCATCATCGTGGTATCGCTGATTACCAGCCTGGTCGGCAGCCCGGCGCTGGCCGTGATGCTGATACTCCCGGTGACGCTGGTCATCATGGCGATGTTTTTTACCTCGATTTATTTCACCTTCCGCGACAGCTTCACGGTGGATGACGAAGAGCAGGCCAGCGCCGCCGATTAGCACCCGCCCCGTTTTTACAGCACCGTCAGCTTGGCTACGCTCAGCGCCAGCCATTTGACGCCGTGGCGGGTGAAATTGATTTTCGCCCTGGCGTCGTCGCCCTGGCCTTCGAGCATTTCGACCCGGCCTTCGCCGAACTTGGCGTGAAACACATTGGCACCGACTCTCAAGCCGTGCGCAGGCGCGGCCTTTTGCGCAGGCACTGGCGGGCTGGCAAAGCGCTCCGGGCTGGCGCTGCGGGGCGCAAAACCGCCACCGCCGCCACTCCCGCCTCCGTTGCCGCCGCCCCAGTCGCCGCGTGTACTGGAACTTCCCCCGCCATAGCCCGCGCCTGAACCCGCGCCGCCGCGCCAGCCGCCAGCACCAGCGCCGCCTCCCGCACCCAGCCCGGACGCAAAACCCTTGTTTTTCGGCGTCAGCCATTTGAGCGCCGATTCGGGCAGCTCGTCAAAAAAGCGGCTTTTCGGGTTGAAGCGCGTCTGGCCGTGCAACATCCGCGTCTGCGAATAACTCAGGTAGAGGCGCTTGCGGGCGCGAGTGATGGCGACATACATCAGGCGGCGCTCTTCCTCGACGCCGCTGCCGTCACGGATCGAGTTTTCGTGCGGAAACACGCCGTCTTCCAGCCCGGTGATAAACACGCCGTCAAACTCCAGCCCCTTGGACGAATGCACCGTCATCAGCTGCACGGCGTCCTGACCGGCCTGCGCCTGGTTGTCGCCCGCCTCCAGCGCCGCGTGGGTCAGAAAAGCCAGCAGCGGCGACAGGGTTTCGCCGGTGTCGCTGTCGGGCGCCAGCGACCGGGCCGAAGCGCCGTTCAAGGTATCGGGCGCCGACGCGTCCAGCCCCTGACTGGCGGGCGACTGGCTCAGCGAAAAAGCCGAGCGCCCGCCCAGCTCATCGACCGGCAGCGCCACCGCGTCGCGGCCAAAGCCTTCGTGGCTGACAAAGGCCTCGGCGGCGTTGAGCAGCTCGCCCAGATTTTCCAGCCGGTCTTCACCTTCTTTGTCGGCCTTGTAATGCGCTTCCAGGCCGCTGTGCTCCAGCACCTGTTCGATGATCTGGCGCAGCGTGGCGCCCGCCGTCTGCTCGCGCAGCACGTCGATTTTGGCGACAAAAGCGCCCAGATTCGCGCCCGCCTTGCCCGGCACGGCGCTCACGCCGTCGTGCAGCGAGCAGCCCGAGGCCTTGGCAACGTCCTGCAACTGCTCAATCGTGCGCGCGCCAATGCCGCGCGGCGGAAAATTCACCACGCGCATGAAGCTGGTGTCGTCGTGCGGGTTCTCCAGCAGGCGCAAATAGGCCAGCGCGTGCTTGATTTCAGCGCGCTCGAAAAAGCGCAGGCCGCCATAGACGCGGTAGGGAATCCCGGCGCTGAACAGCGCGCTTTCCATCACCCGGCTTTGCGCGTTGCTGCGGTAGAGCAGCGCGATTTCCTTGCGCGCCATGCCGCCCTGCACCAGCTGTTTCACTTCATCGACAAACCACTGCGCCTCGGCAAAATCGCTGGCCGACTGGAACACCCGCACCGGCTCGCCCGGCCCGGCCTCGGTGCGCAGGTTTTTGCCGAGACGCTGGCTGTTGTGGCTGATGAGCTGGTTGGCCGCGTCCAGAATGTTGCCAAAGCTGCGGTAATTGCGCTCCAGCTTGATCTGGTGCGTGACCTTGAACTCGCGCACAAAGTCGGCCATGTTGCCGACGCGGGCGCCGCGAAAGGCGTAAATGCTCTGGTCATCGTCACCGACGGCGACCACCGAGCCGCCGGGCATGGGCGTATCGCCGGGCGCGGCGGCGTCCTCGCCCTGCCCGGCCAGCAGCTTGATCCAGGCGTATTGCAATTTATTCGTGTCCTGGAACTCGTCGATCAGGATGTGGCGGAAACGCCGCTGGTAATGCTCGCGCACGGCCGGGTTGTCGCGCAGCAGCTCGAACGAACGCAGCATCAGCTCGCCGAAATCGACCACGCCTTCGCGCTGGCATTGCTGCTCGTAAAGGTCGTAGATTTCCGCCTGCTTGCGGCTGTTCTCGTCGTGTACGGGAACGTCTTTGGCGCGCAGGCCGTCTTCCTTGCAG
>JAPLPS010000321.1 GCA_026400075.1 Polaromonas sp. | reverse complement strand
GAGGCTTCGCCCACAGCTTCGCCGGTGGCGGCGGCAGCGGCGTCCACGCTCTGCTCGGCGGCGTTGGCGGCATCTGCGGTAGCGGTGGCAGCCTCGTCCATCGCGGCGGAGGCTTCGGCGGCTTCGGTCTTGGCGGTGTCGGTTTCGTTCTTGCAGGCCGACATCGAAAGGACGGCGGCAGCCATCAGCACATACATGGTCTTGTTCATGGGTCTTCTCCCTGGGAGGTGGATCGCGGTGGGTGGAGTCGGCGGCCGACATTCGCTGTCCGGCGTTTCTTGCGCCGCAGTGGCGGCGCGACGGCACCCGCGTTCTGGCCGCCCGCGCAAGGCGACGGCAGCCGGCACGCTACGCAGGTTGCGTTACCGAATCAAGCGCCGCGCGCAGGCCGTGCGAAATCCGCGCGCGCGTTCGCCGATCGTGCGAAATGCACTGCGCTGCGGGCGCCGACCGGCAGCGCGGGCAAAAAAAAGAAGACCCGCCGGAGCGGGTCTTCTCAGTGCAGCTTGCTTCGGAAGCGAAGAATTACTTCTTGGCTTCTTCGGCCGGAGCGGCAGCAGCGTCGGCAGCCGGAGCGGCAGCAGCGTCGGCAGCCGGAGCGGCAGCAGCGTCGGGGCAGCCGGAGCGGCAGCAGCGTCGGAAGCCGGAGCGGCCATCGAATCACCAGCAGCGGCAGCAGCGTCGCCAGCGGCAGCGGCAGCGTCGCCGGCAGCGGTGGCGGCGTCGGCAGCGGCGTCGCCAGCGGCGGCAGCGGCGTCGGCGGTGGCATCGGCGGCTTCGGTGGCGGCTTCGGCGGTAGCGTCAGCGGTTTCTTCGGCCTTGTTGCAAGCCGACAGAGCGAGGACGCCAGCGGCCAGGAGGACGTAAAGCTTCGTATTCATGCTTCTCTCCAAAGGAGTTGTCTGAAAAAACAGGGGTCAGGCAACGCCAGTGCGCGGGGCAGTCCGGCAAACGCGCCGGCTTGTGTTCGTTCACTGACTTACTTGCTCATTCGGCGCCTCTCGGCACCATGAAAAAACCGCAAGCGAACCTGCGGCTCGTTCATTCTATCAACCAATTCAGCGTTGTGAAGCCCGCCTGAATCAGTTTTTCTTGGCGGCGTCGGCGGCGGAGCCGGCGGCGTCGGCAGCGGACTCGGCGGCATCGGCGGCTTTTTCGGCAGCGTCGGCGGCCATGTCGGCGGCTTGGGTGGTGCCCGCGGCAGCGGCATCGGCGGCGCCAGCGGTGGCGGCGTCAGCGGCGGCGGCGGCGGATTCGGCGGCGGCCTGGGCAGCGTCGGCAGCGGCGCTGTCGCCAGCGGCGGCGGCTTCACCAGCGGCGGCGGTCGCTTCGGTGGAGGCTTCGGCGGCGGCGTCGGCGGAGTTCTCGGCCTGGTCCTTGTTGGTGCAGGCGGTCAGAGCGAAGCCGCGTGCGGTGGGCAGGTTGCCCAAGAGCGCTTGGGTGCCATGATGACAAGCCGGTGCCGGCTGTCAAGCGGGCGTGGCCGGTTTTTTTTGGTTTACCCGTTACTGGCACTTATGCCAGCTCGATTGCGATGGCTGTCGCTTCTCCGCCACCGATGCAAAGCGACGCCACACCGCGTTTGCCGCCGGTGGCGCGCAGGGCGGCGATCAGGGTCACCACCAGCCGTGCGCCGCTGGCGCCGATCGGATGTCCAAGCGCGCACGCGCCACCGTTGATGTTCAATTTTTCGTGCGTGATGCCGAGGTCTTTCATCGGTGCCATCGCGACGCAGGCGAACGCTTCGTTGATTTCGAACAGATCGACGTCGGCAACGCTCCACCCCGCTTTTTTCAGCACATTTTCGATCGCTGCGACCGGCGCTGTGGTGAACCATTCCGGTGCTTGCGCATGCGTAGCGTGGGCGACGATCTTCGCCAGCGGCTGCAACCCGCGACGCGCCGCTTCATCGGACGACATCAACACCGTTGCTGCGGCGCCGTCGGAAATTTTCGACGACGACGCGGCGGTGAGCACGCCGTCTTTGCCGAAGGCAGGACGCAGGGTCGGGATCTTCGAAGGGTCGATCTTGCCGGGCTCTTCATCGGTGTCGACGACGGTCTCGCCCTTTCGTGTAACAACCGTAACCGGGACGATCTCGCCTTTGAACGCGCCCCCGGAGATGGCTTTCTGCGCCCGGGCGACGCTTTCGGCCGAGAAGGCGTCGGTGGCGGCGCGGTCGAAGCCGTACTTGGCGCAGGCGGCATCGCCGAACACGCCCATGGCCTGCTTGTCGTAGGGGTTGGTCAGGCCGTCCCAGGCCATGTGGTCGAGCATCTCGGCGCTGCCGAACCGGATGCCGGTCCGCGAGCCGGTGAGCAGGTGCGGGGCCTTGGTCATGCTTTCCATGCCGCCGGCCACCACGATGTCGGCCGATCCGGCCTTGATCAG
>JAPLPS010000156.1 GCA_026400075.1 Polaromonas sp. | reverse complement strand
GGCGCGAGCCGCTGCAAGGCGTGCAGCGCCAGCGGTGTGCCGTGAAAGGTTTGCAGCCCTTTGTCCACGCCGCCCATGCGCGAACCCTGGCCGCCAGCCAGAATCACGCCGGTGATTTGCGATTTATCCATCATGCGAAGTGGCCGGTATTGCCTGCTGCCATCAGCCGCCGATGTAGCTCATTTCGACCCGTTTGAACGCGCCATCCGGCAGGCTGGCGTCGGGCGGCAGCGCGGCGCGCAGCTCTGAATAATGGTCGCTGCGTGCCTGCCAGACGGGTGCGATGGCGGCTGAGATTTGGTCGTCGGCGTAGTTGCCGCGCAGCAGCGCCCGCAGGTCGTGGCCCTGGCTGGCGAACAGGCATAAAAACAGCTTGCCCTCGGTCGAGAGCCGCGCCCGGTTGCAGTCGCCGCAAAACGCCTGCGTGACGCTGCTGATGACGCCGATTTCGCCCGCGCCGTCGGCGTAGCGCCAGCGGGCGGCGGTTTCGCCGGGCGCGCTGGCGGCCAGCGCCGTGAGGGGGAATTCGGCGTTCAGCTGTTCCACCACCTGGGCCGAAGGCAGCACCTCGTCCATGCGCCAGCCGTTGCTGGCGCCCACGTCCATGTATTCGATAAAGCGCAGCACCGCGCCCGAATGGCGGAAATGCCGCGCCATCGACACAATTTCATGCTCGTTGGTGCCGCGCTTGACCACCATGTTGATCTTGACCGGCGCCAGGCCCACGGCTTGCGCCGCTTCAATGCCGCGCAGCACATCGGCCACCGGGAAATCCACATCGTTCATGCGCCGGAAAATCGCGTCGTCCAGCGCGTCCAGGCTGACCGTGATGCGCTGCAAGCCCGCGTCTTTCAGCGCGCGGGCTTTTTTTGCCAGCAGCGAGCCGTTGGTGGTCAGCGTGATGTCCAGCGGCTGGCCTGCGGGCGTCTGCAGGCGCGCCAGCATCTCGATCAGCCGCTCCAGATTTTTGCGCAGCAGCGGCTCGCCGCCGGTCAGGCGGATTTTTTCCACGCCGTGGGCGACGAAAATTTTCGCCAGCCGGGTGATTTCCTCAAAACTGAGCAGCGAGCTTTGCGGCAAAAACGCATGGTTTTTGTCAAACACCTCGCGTGGCATGCAGTAGCTGCAGCGGAAATTGCAGCGATCCGTGACGCTGATGCGCAGGTCGCGCAGCGGCCGACCCCGGCTGTCGCTGAGCAGGCCGGTCGGCGCTGCCAGCGTGGCCGGAATGGCGGGCACGCGGCTGGCGTAGCGCAGGTCGGCCAGGGGGATGATTTTTGGAGCGGTGTCAGTCATGTAGAAGGTGTCGGGGGCGAATTTACAGGGTTCGCCCCCGCCTGCGCTTATTTTTGCAGGTTACCGCTGGAATTGATAATGGTCAGGTCAACGCCACCCCAGCCTTTGCGGCTTTGGGCGCTGTAGTGAACGCTCAAGCCGCCAAGGTTGTATTCGCTCATGGTGTTTAACGCGGCCAGGATTTTTTCCCGGCTGGGGTTAGCGCCGGAGCGCCTGACCGCTTCGGCGGCGATTTTGGCGCCCATAAAGCCTTCCAGGCTGGAGAATGACAGGGCCGCTTTGGGCGCATAAGTTTTCATGGCGCTCTGGTATTCGGTAATGATCGCTTTGCTGGAGGTAAAGGGGTAGGGCGTGGCTTGGCTGAGCACAATACCGCGTGCTTTTTCTACGCCTGTCGCGCTGACCAGCTCGGCGTGCAGCAGCACCGACAGGCCGTAAATTTGCGTCAGTCCTTCAGGCACGGCACGGACGGCCTTGATAAATCCAGACGCGGGCGCCCCTGCGGCCAGCACCAAAATCGCTTTGGGATGGGCTGCCGCCACCGATTTGACGGCGGCGCTGATGCTGGTGGCCTGTCCGTCGGGGCTGGCATCGAGCACGGCGCGAGCGACGACTTTGAGGCCCATGTCGGTGGCGCGTTTTTGCGCCAGTTCAGCCAGCGTCGGGCCAAAGGCGATGTTCATGTTGACGATGGCCAGCGTGTCTTTGTTCCAGCCTTTGGCCTCTTTGAGCAGGGCGTCGATTTCGTCGGCAAACCCGCTGCGCAGCGGGAACACATTCTCGGCTCCGACAATGTTTTTGTCGCCCTGATGCGGCGCGATCAGGGCGATGGAATTTTTGCCGAAGGTGTTTTCTTTGGCCAGCGTGTTCAGGCCTGCGGTATTCAAAAAGCCCAGCAGGCCGACGACGGCGGGGTTGGCAATGAGCTGGCTGGTCAGCTCGACCATTTTGGGCGCTTGAAGGCTGTCGTCATGCACTTCGAGCTTGAGCTGGTTGCCGTTGACGCCGCCTTTGGCATTGATGGCATCAAAATAGGTGTGAATGCCCAGCGTCAGGCCTTGGGCGTTGGCCTTGGAGGCGGGACTGCTCTCGGAGGCAATTTGGGCAAATACCAGGTCGGCGGCTTGCGCTGGCCCGCCTGCGCATAAAAAAAGTCCGTAGCTCAAGGACAGAAAAATATTCGGCATCATACGCATGGCTTGTCTCCTGTTGGATGGATGGCCCCTCCAGATCTGCTGCCTGTCGAGGGGCTCAGAACCATAGCATATGTAACAAATCCGGGTGAAATTGAAATGTCCATTTCACATCTTGCGTCGGTGCTGTTTGTGGGCGCTGCTTCGCCACCTGCGCCGTTTATGTCTGCACGCTCAGGGTTTGCGCCAGCCGGTGCGCCGCGCCCGGCGCCAGCGTCACAACATCCGGCCCGGCGTTGGCCGCTTCGATGCAGAAAAAATCCTGCCAGCCGTCGTCCGGCACATCGGCCATGCGGGCTGCGGTTTCGTTGCCGGGGTTCCATACCACGACTGACGCGCTGCCCAGCGTGTCGATGACGATGCGGCGCTGCCAGGCCGGATCGTTCAGGCGGTAGCGGTGCGCGGGCGGCTGCGCTGCGCCCGCCGGGAGCTGGGATGGGGGCTGGGCGTAGGTGCGGTCGCAAGCTTGGTCGAGCGCAAAGGCGCTGCGCTGCACATCGGTGGCCAGATCGCGCAGCCGGTCCTGGTAAGGCAGGCCAAGGAGGCCATCGATGCTGACCTGCGCGGCGTGGCTGACCGCAAAATAGCTGTGCAGCGCCTGCGTCAGTTGAAAAGGCTGATCGCCCAGGTTGCGCGTTTGCAGGCTTTGGCTCAAGGTCTGGCCGAGCGTGATGCGCAGGCTGACCTGCAGGCCGGGCGCCAGCGCGCTGAAGCTGGCTTCCTGGGCCACTTGCGCGCAGGGCTGCAGGCTCAGGCTGATTTCTTCGTCGCTGCTGGCGTGAATGGCGCTGATCTGCCACGGCAGGCCGCGCACCGGGCCGTGCTGCATCGTGCCGTCCGGCATGCCTTGCTTGGCAAACCACGGCCAGCACACCGGCACGCCGCCGCGAATGGCTGCCGGTTCGGGCAGCGCGTCCGGCGAGAGCCAGAAGACTTCGCGCTGGCCGGTCGGAATCCACGACAGCAGCTGCGCGCCATGCAGGGCGACAATGGCGCGACCGTGGCGGGTAAGCAGTTGCAGGGCGCTGTGACCCGCATGCGCAAGAAGGGTGATTTCTGGGGGGAGTTGCATGGGCTGCATTATGGCGATGTGTGGGGGAATTTTTTTATGAAAATGATCAAGCAATTTATTTTTTGGCTGATTTTATTGTGCGCTCAATTTTTAACGATTTGTTTGTTGGCTTGGCACTTGCTGGTTCAGATTGACTTTGCCTATCCGTTTGGCTACCGACTTTTGCATCTGGAAAGAAATATTGCAGAGTTTGCACCGAAAAATTATTATCGGCACGGCTTTGAATACACCACGTCGCAAGAGCATTGGAATTTATTTTCCAGCATATGTTATTCAATACAGCATGGCGGAAAGAATCTTGCTGATATTGCCTATGTGACACCCGGTGGCACCGTCGTGCCATTGATGCACCAGGCTGAAATCACGCACCTTCAGGATGTGTCAAATTTAGTTGATTTTTTTTATAAAGCGGGGCTGCTGGCTGCAATAGTCTGGCTGATTTTTTTTGCGATAGCATTCAAATGGCGGCTTGATTCACCTTCCTTGCGGAGAATTTTTGTGGGTTTTTTGGCTTGCACTGCACTGATGGGCGGCGTTATTTTTTTAATGGGGCCTACTGAAGTATTTTATTGGTTTCACGTTAAAGTATTTCCAGAGGGTCATCAATGGTTTTTTTACTACCAGGAATCATTGATGACCACTTTAATGAAGGCGCCAGATATTTTTGCTTTCATTGCACTGCTTTTATTATGTTTGTTGGGTGTTCTCTGGAGTGCCTCGACTTATGGGATGGCATTTTTGTTGAGACAAAGAAGCGGGTCTGCCACCCCGGCTGCTGCTGATGGACTTGTGGGCGCTGGCCGCGTCGTTTCCGGCCGATTGCCTAAAAAAAAGGCATTCTGATGAAAGCCGCGCCCAGCTTGGGTTTGCGCCGTTTTGAGGTGAGTCATCCACAAGGTTATCCACATGAAGCAGGGATAACTTTTGGCCTGTTCAAGCCCGTTTGCCCATGAAAAAACGCGGCCTTGGCCGCGTTTTTCAGGACAGGCTTACAAGCCGTTTATTCGATTTTGGCTTTTTTGCGCAACTCTTCCTGGAAGGTGGCCAGCTTTTGCTGCTGCATCTGCTTGGCAATTTGCGGCTTGACTTGTTCAAACGTCGGCAGCTGGGCGGCGCGAATATCATCCACGCGGATGATGTGGTAGCCAAACTGCGATTTGACCGGTGTTTCCGTCAGCTGGCCCTTGCCGAGCTTGAGCATGGCGGCGGAGAATTCAGGCACATAGCTGGCCGGATTGGCCCAGTCCAGATCGCCACCTTTGGCGCCGGAGCCAGCGTCTTTGGATTGTTTCTTGGCGATGTCTTCAAACTTGCCGCCTTTTTTCAGGCTGGCAATGATGGCCTTGGCATCGGCTTCCTTGTCCACCAGAATGTGGCGGGCTTTGTATTCCTTGCCGCCGTTGGCTGCCGCGTACTTGTCGTATTCGGCTTTCAGGTCGGCGTCGGAGATTGGGTTTTTCTTTTCGTAATTGGCAAACAGCTCACGGATCAGCAGCGTCTGGCGTGTCAGCTCCATTTGCGCCTTGAAGTCTTCGCTGCCGGATAGGCCTTGCTTTTCCGCTTCCTGCATGAATACTTCGCGGGTAATGACTTCTTCGCGCAGCTGGCCTTCCATCTCAGGCGTCATCGGACGGCCGGATTTGGTAATCTGCTGGGCCAGCATGTCCATGCGGGCTTTGGGCACGGCTTTGCCGTTAACGATAGCCACGTTTTGCGCCAGAACGCCTTGGGCGCTTAAAGCCAGCAGGCTTGCCACTGCCGTCGCCAGTAAAAATTGTTTCTTCATGATGAGTTTGTAATCCTTGGGGGAGTGGGTTGAGCGATTGTTGCCCGCCAGAGGTCGGGCTTGCTTGGGAAAAATCAAGGCCGTCAGGGCGATTTGATGATCTCAATGGCCAGCGCGTGCAGCCCCTGGTCAATGAAATTTTGCATTGCATCATACACAAGCCGATGGCAGGCAACGCGGCTCTTGCCAGCGAAAGCGGGGCTGGCAATGCGCACCCGAAAATGCGTGCCAAAGCCCTGCTCGTTGGCGCCCATGTGGCCCGAGTGGGCGGCGCTTTCGTCCACCACTTCGAGTTCGGTGGGCGCCAGCTTTGCCTGGAGCTGCTGCGTGATTTCGGCGCTGCGCACCGGCAGGGGCTGGGCGCTGGATGAGTTTGCTGGTTCAGTCATGGGGTGGTGTGCCGATCTGGGGTTCAGGCGTGGCGTCCGCCTGGATGTATTTGTTGAGAAAAACCGCCTGGAGCAGCACAAACACCAGCATCAGCCCCATGCCGCCAAACAGCTTGAAGTTGACCCAGGTGGCGGTCGGAAAGTTGAAGGCCACCCACAGATTGACAAAGCCCATCACGGTGAAAAAAAGCAAAAAAAAACGCCTGAAACCTTGCGGTTCCAGGCGTCTTTGCCTGTTCTTTTGCGGTGTTGAAACCAGACGGCTATGCCTGATCCACCGATGTAGCCCACGACCTGTGCGGCCAGTCGATCGTCGTCTTCTGTGACGGTAAAGGAACGCATGCGATTGATCCGAAAGATGGCTCCGCTATCTGGACGTTCAAGCCGGAACTCTGGAAAGGCCCGGCGATGGTGGACCCTCAGCAGATTGGGCCTGAAAGTCTGCTTGTCGGCCTTGGCGACGGCGTCGGTACGGCTCGACTGGAAGTCAGTAAGACCG
>JAPLPS010000429.1 GCA_026400075.1 Polaromonas sp. | reverse complement strand
GTTCCAGACCTGATTGACCTCTCGCGCCATCGTAACAAGGGCAGGCGCGTGCTTGTCCTTGATTCGCAGGTTGAGGGTTTTGACTATTTTCACATTTCAATCATAATTGGTCTATGAATAAGAATCAAGAACTTAGACGCGGCAGACACTGTGTTTTTGCGCTTCATGTGCATTTGGTCTTTGTTACCAAATATCGCCGTGGAGTATTCAAAGCGGAACACATGGCAGCGATGCAGCGCATCATGGCTTCCATTTGCAAGGACTTTGAAGCGCAACTCGTTGAGTTCAATGGCGAGGCTGACCATGTGCATTTGCTGGTGAACTACCCGCCAAAGGTGGCGCTATCGACGCTGGTGAACAGCCTCAAAGGCGTGTCCAGCCGGTTAATGCGAAAAGAGTATGGAGATTTCCACCCTTGGTTAAAACGTCGTGGTGTGCTGTGGTCGCCAAGCTACTTTGCCGCATCGTGTGGTGGTGCGCCGATTGAAATACTCAGGCAGTACATCCAGCAGCAGCAGGCTATCGACGCGTAGGCGCTCAGACCCCGGCTCAATGCCGGGGCTTGCCGCTTGGGGAGGGTCACCACGGACTCAGGCAGGCTCAGTCCGGCGAACGGATCAAGCCAGCGCGACGGCTTTTTCGATCACCACGTCTTCAACGGGCACGTCGTCATGAAAGCCCTTGTGGCCGGTTTTGACGGCCTTGATCTTGTCCACCACCTCGGTGCCAGCGACGACCTTGCCGAACACGGCGTAGCCCCAGCCCGAAGCGCTAGGCGCGGTGTGGTTCAGAAAGCCGTTGTTGCCGACGTTGATGAAAAACTGCGAGCTGGCCGAGTGCGGCGCGTTGGTGCGGGCCATCGCGACGGTGTACATGTCGTTTTTCAGGCCGTTGGTGGCTTCGTTTTCGATTTCCTTGTCGGTGGCTTTTTGCTTCATGCCGGGTTCCATGCCGCCGCCCTGAACCATGAAGCCAGGAATCACGCGGTGAAAGATGGTGCCGTCATAGTGGCCCTTGTTGACGTAGTTCAGGAAGTTGGCCACGGTCTTGGGCGCTTTGGCGGCGTCCAGTTCGAGGGTGATGACGCCGTAGTTGGCGATGTGGAGTTCGACTTTTGGGTTGCTCATGGAATGTGTCCTGTGGAGTTATTTAACGAGGGTTGCGGATTTGATGACGAGCGGCGTCTTGGGCACGTCCGACGAGAACGGGCCGCCAGCGCCGGTCGGCACGTCCTTGATTTTATTGACCGTTTCCAGGCCGCTGACGACTTTGCCGAACACGGTGTAGCCGGGCGCCTGGGCGCTGGGGTTCAGGAAGTCGTTGTCCTTGACGTTGATGAAGAACTGCGCGGTGGCCGAGTCGGGGTCGTTGGTGCGGGCCATTGCCAGCGTGCCGACGGTGTTTTTCGGGCCGCCTTTGGCGAGCGCCTCGCGGCCTTCATGCGCGACCGGGGCGCGGGTTTTTTTCTCGGCGTAGCTGGCGTCGTAGCCACCGCCCTGGATCATGAAGTTGCCGATCACGCGGTGAAAAATCGTGCCGTCGTAATGCTTGTCTTTCACGTAGCGGAGGAAGTTTTCCACCGTTTTTGGCGCTTTGTCGGGATAGACCTCGACGACGAAGTCGCCTTCGCTGGTGCTGAATTTGACTTGAGGCGCGCTGGGCGTTGCCGCCTGGACGAGGCTGCTGCTCAGGCTGAAAGCGGCGGCCAGCAGCGTGACGGCATTGCGGCGTGTGAGGCTTATCGGGGTGGAGTTCACGGGGTTCATCCTTCTGGAAGGGTCAGGGGGAATAGGGGTTTCAGGGAGCTTTGGCGGGCGCCAGCAACTGGCGCATCAGTGCCAGCTTGGGGCGCAGGGCGGGATTGCCAGCGTCCAGCTGCAGCGCCCGGCTGTAGGACTGGCTGGCCAGCTGGGCATACACGTCGCCCAGGTTTTCGTGGGCGGTGGCATAGGCTGGGTTGGCGCGCAGGGCCATTTCAAGGGTGGCACGGGCCTTGTCGAGCTGGCCTTGCGCCGCGTAGAGCACGGCCAGGTTGTTGTAAGGCTCGGCCAGCTCCGGGTAATCGGTGGTGATTTGTGTGAACAGGGCGATGGCTTCGTCGGACTTGCCCGCCTGCGTCTGGATCACGCCTTTTAAAAAGCGCATCTGCGGGTCTTTGGGGCTGGCGGCGAGGTGGGCATCGGCCTTGACCAGCGCCTGCGGCAGTTGACCAGCGTTGATCAGGCGGTTGACATCGGCATAGCTATCGGCGTGGGCTGCCGACGCGCAAAAGGCGGCGGCCAGCAGCAGCATCTTGCAACTGCGCAACAAGGACTGACCTGAAAAGAAGGGGGGCGTGGGCATAAAACTCTCGCTTTTTTTAAAGCCGGTGGCTGCGTTGGGGCGGAAAAGTGATACAGGGCAGGCAGCTCCCAACGAGGGGCTGCGGACGCCGCCGGGCAGCGCCTGCAAGGCTGCGTGCAGCCATCAAAAAATCTATCTAAATCTGTACAAATGTATCCAAAATGAATGAATGCTGCGGCACAAGGCAAGTCACCTAAAGCCGGGAGCGGGCGGGCTATGATACGGGGAAACCACCAGCCTTCCCATGCTAGCCGCCCACAAAATTGCGCTCAAGCCCAACAACGTACAGGCGACCTACTTCGCCCGTGCGGCGGGCACGGCACGGTTTGCCTACAACTGGGCGCTGGCAGAGTGGGGCAGACAGTACGCGGCCTGGACGCTGGATAACACGCAGTCAAAACCCTCACAAATGGCGATGGGGCGTGCCTTAAATGCTATTAAAAAGGAAGCGTTTCCGTGGATGCTGGAAGTCACCAAGAACGCCCCGCAAATGGCCATTATTCAGCTGGGTGCGGCATTCCAGAACTTCTTTGCAGGACGGGCCAAATACCCAAAACCCCGAAAGAAAGGCGTGCATGACCGCTTCAGCCTGAGCAACGACCAATTCAGCGTGGAATCTTCACGCATTCGCATTCCCCGTCTGGGCTGGGTGCGTATGCGTGAGGCGTTGCGCTTGACCGGCAAAATCATGTCTGCCACCGTGTCCCGCGTGGCAGATCAATGGTTTGTCAGCATCACCGTCGATACCCTGGAACAATCCACGTCAACCCAAGCTGAAAACCAAGGCGCGGTGGGGGTGGATTTGGGTGTGTCGGCGCTCGCAACGCTATCAACCGGGGAGCCGCCCATTCCCGGCCCCAAGGCGCACAAAGTCTTGTTGTGCCGCTTGCAAAGGCTTTCACGCGGGCTGAGCCGCAAAGTCAAAGGCTCGCAAAACCGCAAGAAAGCCCGGATGAAACTGGCAAGACTGCACGCCAGAATCAGCAACATTCGCAAAGATGCGCTGCACCAGCTCACCACCGATCTGACGCGGCGGTTTCACACCATTGGCATTGAAGACTTGAATGTCAAAGGCATGCTGAAAAACCGGCACTTGTCGCGGGCCGTGTCTGATATGGGTTTCTTTGAGTTCCGGCGACAGTTGGAGTACAAGGCGGCGTGGCGAGGCCGGGTGATTGTTGTCGCCGACCGCTGGTATCCGAGTAGTAAAACGTGTTCATGCTGTGGCCACAAGCTCGATGAACTACCGCTGTCGGTACGTCAATGGACCTGTCCAGGTTGCAACACGACGCATGACCGCGATGTGAATGCAGCAGTTAATTTGAAGAATTTGGCCGTGAGTTCCACGGTGTCAGTCTGTGGAGAGGAGGGCTCTGGTTCAGGTCGCAAGACCCGAACGAAACCAGCTTCTGTGAAGCAGAAAGTCAGCTTTGTTCCTTGTGCAGGAATGAGTAAGTCTGATTGAACGGTATAGTCGCACTCCTTCCCTGTTCTCCAGACCAAACCCTCATGAGCCTTCGTATTTACAACACGCTGTCGCGTGCCGTCGAGGATTTTTCCCCCTTGATTCCCGGCCAGGTTCGCATGTATGTGTGCGGCATGACGGTGTATGACCTGTGCCACCTCGGCCACGCCCGGGCGATGGTGGCCTTTGACGTGGTGCAGCGCTGGCTCAAAACAAGCGGCCTGAATGTCATCTACGTGCGCAACGTCACCGACATCGACGACAAGATCATCCGCCGGGCGCTGGAAAACGGCGAAACCATTCGCGCCCTGACCGACCGCATGGTCGAAGCCCTGCACCAGGACGCCGACGCGCTCGGCATAGAGCGCCCGACGCACGAGCCACGCGCCACCGACTACGTGCCGCAAATGCTCAGTCTGATTGGCCGCCTTGAAGAAAAAGGCCTGGCCTACCAAGCGCAAAGCGGCGCAGGCCAGGGCGACGTGAACTACGCGGTGCGTAAATTCCCCGGCTACGGCAAGCTCTCGGGCAAGTCGCTCGACGAGCTGCGCGCTGGCGAGCGCGTCGATGTGCAGGACGGCAAGGACGATCCACTCGACTTCGTGCTCTGGAAAAGCGCCAAGCCCACCGAACCGGCGGACGCCAAATGGGACAGCGCCTACGGCCCCGGTCGGCCCGGCTGGCACATCGAATGTTCGGCGATGGCCTGCGAGTTGCTCGGCGAGTCGTTTGACATTCACGGCGGCGGCGCGGATTTGCAGTTTCCGCACCACGAAAACGAGATCGCCCAGTCCGAAGGCGCGACGCTGGACACCGCCACCGGACGCGGCCAGCCGCTGGCGCGCTTCTGGATGCACAACGGTTTTGTGCGCGTCGATAACGAAAAAATGTCCAAATCGCTGGGCAACTTTTTCACGATCCGCGAGATTCTGGCTAAGTACGACGCCGAGACGGTGCGCTTTTTCATCCTGCGCGCCCATTACCGCAGCGCGCTGAACTACAGCGACGCGCACCTGGACGACGCCAGAGCCTCGCTCAAGCGCCTCTATACGGCGCTGAACGCAGTGGCCCCGGCGCCCGTCACGATTGACTGGGCCGAGCCGCTGGCCGCCCGTTTTAAAGCCGCGATGGACGAGGATTTCGGCACGCCCGAGGCGATGGCCGTGCTGTTCGAACTGGCCGGTGAGGTGAACAAGACCGGTTCCGCTGAGCGCGCCGGGCTGCTGAAAAGCCTGGGCGCCTGCCTGGGCCTGCTGCAAAACGAGCCGGGCAGCTACCTGCAAGCCGGTGCCGGGCTGGACGACGCGCAGATTCAGCACTTGATTGCCGAGCGCGCCGAGGCCAAAAAAGCCAAAGACTTTGCGCGGGCCGACAGCATCCGCAAGGACTTGCTGGCCCAGGGCATTGTGCTGAAAGACTCGGCGCAAGGGACGACGTGGGAAGTTCAGGCGTGACCATGCCCGCTTACTGGGCGGACGCCTGCAAGCATCTGGTCAAAAAAGACCGCGTCATGAAGCGGCTGATTCCGCAGTTTGCCGACACCTGCCTGCCCACGCGTGGCGACGCTTTCAGCACGCTGGCGCGCAGCATTGTCGGCCAGCAGATTTCGGTCAAGGCGGCGCAGACGGTCTGGCGCCGCTTTGCCGCGCTGCTGCCCGAAGAAGTCACGCCCGCCCAGGTGCTGGGGCTGAAGGTCGAAGACATGCGCGCCGCCGGACTGAGCCCGCGCAAGGTGGAATACCTGGTCGATTTGTCGATCAATTTTGATGCCGGGCGCGTTCATGTGCAGGACTGGCAGGCGATGGGCGACGAGGCCATCATTGCCGAGCTGATCGCCATTCGCGGCATCGGCCGCTGGACGGCGGAGATGTTTTTGATGTTTTATTTGACGCGCCCAAACGTGCTGCCGCTCGACGATGCGGGGCTGATTAGCGGCATCAGCCGGAATTATTTTTCCGGCGAATCGGTCAGCCGCAGCGATGCGCGGGAGGTCGCCGCCGCCTGGGCGCCTTACTGTAGCGTCGCAACTTGGTATATTTGGCGTTCGCTGGACCCGGTGCCGGTGCCCAGTGGATTGAAGTTTTCGTAAAAGCCTGAGGATTACACATGGCCAAAAAAATCTTTCTCGATTTCGAGCAGCCCATTGCGGAGCTGGAGGGAAAAATTGAAGAACTGCGTTATGTCCAGACCGAGTCTGCGGTGGATATTTCCGAAGAAATCGAGCAGTTGGCCAAGAAAAGCCAGCAGCTCACCAAGGACATTTACAGCGTCCTGACGCCGTGGCAAATCACCAAAATCGCCCGCCACGCCGAGCGGCCTTACACGCTGGATTACATCCGCGACATCTTCACCGACTTTGTCGAACTGCACGGCGACCGGCATTTTGCCGATGACCTGAGCATCGTCGGCGGCCTGGCGCGCTTTAACGGAAATGCCTGCATGGTGCTGGGCCACCAGAAAGGGCGCGACACCAAAGAGCGCGGTCTGCGCAACTTCGGCATGACCAAGCCCGAGGGCTACCGCAAGGCGCTGCGCCTGATGAAAACGGCGGAAAAATTCAAGCTGCCGGTGTTCACCTTTGTCGATACGCCGGGCGCTTATCCCGGCATTGACGCGGAAGAACGCGGCCAGTCCGAGGCCATCGGGCGCAACATTTTTGAAATGGCCCAGCTCGAAACGCCCATCATCACCACCATCATCGGCGAGGGCGGCTCCGGCGGCGCTCTAGCCATTTCGGTGGCCGATCAGGTGGTGATGCTGCAGTATTCGATCTATTCAGTCATCAGCCCCGAAGGCTGCGCCTCGATTCTCTGGAAAACCGCTGAAAAAGCGCAGGAAGCGGCTGAGGCGCTGGGCATTACCGCGCACCGCCTCAAGGCGCTGGGCGTGATCGACAAAATCGTCAACGAGCCGGTCGGCGGCGCGCACCGCGACCCCAAGCAGATGGCCGCTTTCCTCAAGCGTGCCCTGAACGACGCCTTCCGCCAGGTCAGCGACCTGAAAACCGGCGAGCTGCTGGAGCGCCGCTACGAGCGCCTGCAGAGCTATGGCCGTTTCACCTACACCAAAGCTGACGCCAGCAAATAAGCCGGGTTTAGTCGCGCCGCCAAATCGCGCCGCCAGTTCGGTCAATCCGGCGCTGGCGGCGTTGTTTTCTTCAGGGATGGCGCTGGCGCCGGATGCGCTCATCGGCGTGGCCTACAGCGGCGGGGCCGATTCCACCGCCTTGCTGCTGGCCGCCGTCGAACGCTGGCCGGGCCGGATCAGAGCGCTGCACATTCACCACGG
>JAPLPS010000193.1 GCA_026400075.1 Polaromonas sp. | reverse complement strand
ATCCCGAACAGGACAGTGAAACGACTCAGCGCCGATGATAGTGCGGATTCCCGTGTGAAAGTAGGTCATCGTCAGGCTTCTATCGCCAAGATGAACCCCCGATTGAATTGTCAATCGGGGGTTTTTTCGTTGTCGCGTCAAAATCAGCAGCGGGTTATTAAAGATAAACCAATGACTCACAAATTATTCAAATTTGAATATCCCCGTGTCTTGTCCATTGCAGGTTCCGACAGCGGTGGTGGTGCCGGTATTCAGGCCGATTTAAAAACCTTTGCTGCGTTGGGCTGCTACGGCATGACGGCCATTACCGCCCTGACGGCGCAAAACACCTTGGGTGTGCGTTCCGTTCATGGTGTGCCCCAGGAAATACTGCGTGACCAGATTGATGCAGTGGCCCAGGACATGTGCCCGCATGCAGTCAAAATCGGCATGCTGCATTCCCCCGAAGCGGTGAATACCGTGGCGGCGGCGATTGACCGCTATTCATTCCATAACGTAGTGTTAGACCCGGTGATAACGGCCAGCAGCGGCACTTCATTGACCGAACGCCCGGCTGTTGTGGCGCTAGGCTGCTTAAGGGTGGGCATCTGGCCGGTGAGTTGGTGTGTGATCTGCTGGTCACGCGCAGCGGCGAGCATCACTGGATGCGGGCGCCGCGCATTCACAGCGCCAACACGCATGGCACCGGCTGCACCCTGTCGTCGGCGATAGCTGCGTACCTTGCGCTGGGTGCCAGTTTGCTCGAAGCGGTGCAGGCCGCGCGGGCTTATGTGCGCGCTGCGCTGGAAGCTGGTGCCAGCGTGCATACCGGCGCAGGCAGCGGGCCGCTGAATCATGGTCATGCGCCGCAGCCGATGCGGCTGAAACCCTTGGGCTGATCTTTCGTCCATGAAAAAAGCCCGCTGATGCGGGCTTTTTGTCGGGATTTAACGCCCCTTATCAGTCAAACACAGGCGATTCAACGCCCAGCACCTTGTGCAGCTTGGGACTGGTCGTCGTGTACTGCAGGTGAATCTTCTTGTCCGGGAAAATGAACGGTGCGGCGCCAAATGCGGCCAGCGCGCATTCATGAAAACCGCTCAAAATCAGCTTTTTCTTGCCGGGGTAGGTGTTGATGTCGCCGACGGCAAAAATGCCCGGAATGTTGGTGGAGAACTTTTCCGTGTCCACCACGAGCTGCTTGCGCTCGATTTCCAGGCCCCAGTTGGCAATCGGGCCGAGCTTGGGGCTCAGGCCGAAGAACACCAGCAGCACGTCCAGCGGCACGACGCGGGTCACGCCATCGGCGCCGGTGACTTTGGCGCCCGTGAGCTTGCCGTCTTTTTCGTCGTAGCCGGTGACCTGGCCGACGATGAACTGCATCTCGTATTCGTCGCACAGTTCCTTCATCTTGGCGACGTTGGCCGGGGCGGCCTTGAAGCCGTCGCGGCGGTGAATCAGGATCACGCTTTCGGCCTTGTTCGGGCCTTCGGCGACAAAGTTCAGCGCCCAGTCAAGGGCGGAGTCGCCGCCGCCGACGATCACCAGGTTTTTACCGGCAAAGTCGGCAGGGTTCTTGACCCGGTAAAACAGCTGGCTGTTGTCAAACTTGTCCAGGCCATCGACGCGCAGCAGCTTGGGCTGGAAAGCGCCCACGCCCGCAGCGATGAAAATCGTCTTGGTCAGGAACTGCGTACCCTTGGAGGTTTCGACAAAGAAGCGGCCGTCCTCGCGCTTTTCGACGATGCTGACTTCCTGGCCCAGATGAAAGGTCGCGCCAAACGGCTGGATCTGCTTCATCAGGTTGTCGGTCAGTTCCTTGCCGGTGCAGACCGGAATCGCGGGAATGTCGTAGATGGGCTTGTCAGGGTACAGCTCAATCGGCTGGCCGCCGGGGTAGGCCAGCGAGTCAATGATGTGGGCCTTGATGTCGAGCAGGCCCAGTTCAAACACCTGAAACAGGCCGACAGGCCCGGCGCCGATGATGATGGCATCGGTTTCGATGGGGCCATCATGCTGGGCTGCGGTGTTGATCACTTCTTGGTTCAATTGGGGTTCCATGTTTTCTTGACTAGATGTT
>JAPLPS010000308.1 GCA_026400075.1 Polaromonas sp. | reverse complement strand
GCGGGCCATTTTCAGCCCCACCGTGTAGCCGGTGATGACGCCGCTGTCCTCCAGCGCTTTGAGGCGCAGCTGCGCCGTGCTGCGCGCACAGCCCAGCGCCCTGGCCAGCTGCACGATGGGCAGGCGGGCGTTGACCTTGAGAAGTTGAATCAGCTGGTGGTCCAGCGGGCCTAGCGGAGTGGACATGGGCGAATCAGTCAGTTTATAGCAAAGCGTGATTTTATGACTGAAATTTGTCGGCAATTTCAGTCACTTTGTCTGTTTCTCCCGGCGCGACTCCTTTCTAAACTTTCCTCTATCGCCATCCGGCCCACGGTCAACCCGCCTATCCCCCGCCTTCAGGAGCGCCAACATGCTGCAAAAAGTTGACTTCCATCTGAACAAGAAACTGCTGACCCGCGCCGAACTCGACGCCTACGACCCGGAGTCCGAATCCTGGCAAAAGCAGTTTGCCCGCCGCTACACGCACCACGCCGAACTCACCGGTGTGCTGAACAACGTGGAGAACGTGGACGAGTCGGTTTACAGCAAATTTGCCATCGCCATCACGCCCTACATGGCCCAGCTGTTGGACCCGAACGACCCAAACTGCCCGATACGCCTGCAGTACCTGCCCTCGCACCACGAGGAAAGCAAGCCCGGCTTTGCCACCTCGCTCGACGAGCTGGGCGAAGAAGGCGACACCATTCCCGGCACCAGCGTGGTGCATCGCTACCCTAGGCGCGTGCTGTTCCTGGTCTCCAACACCTGCGCCACGCTGTGCCGCTTTTGCACGCGCAAGCGCATGGTCTCGCAGCCCGGCGGCTCGGTCCACAAGGACGAAATCGAACGCTCGATTGACTACATCGCGGGCAACACCGAAATTGAAGACGTGCTGCTCTCCGGCGGCGACCCGCTGACCTTCACCGACGAGCGCCTGGACTACATCCTCGGCGAGCTGCGTCGGCGCGCTCCGCATGTGCGCTTTCTGCGCATCGGCTCGCGCATGGTGGTGCAGCTGCCGACGCGCATCACGCCCGAGCTGTGCGCCGTGCTGGAAAAGCACCGCGTGCAGATGATCAACATCCACATCGACCACCCCAAGGAAATCACCCCGCTGCTGCGCCAGCGCGTCAAGCTGATCCAGAAGGCTGGCGTCATGATGGGCTTGCAGACCGTCTGCCTCAAGGGCATCAATGACGATGTGGCCGTCATGCGCGAGCTGTTCATGCAGTCCATCGAAATGGGCGTGCGCCCCTACTACGTCTATTCGACCGACATGGTCGAGGGCGCGGCCCACTTCATCGTGCCGCACCGGCGCATGATCGAGCTGTACGAAGGCCTGCGCGGCTGGATCAGCGGCCCGGCCGTGCCCACCTTCATCGTCGATGGCATGGGCGGGCTAGGCAAGCTGCCCATCATCCCCAGCTATGTGCGCGAAGAAGCCCTGCCCGACGGCAGCGGCACCACCATCAAATGCCGCAACTACGCAGGCAAAACCGTCGAAATGCCGGGCCTGGGCGAAAACTACAGCCTGCCCACACAAAGCAACTAAAGGAGTTTCCGTATGCAACACGGCTCAGCCTACGGCACGCACCGCGTGCTCGAACCCCGGGGCGTTCTGCCACAGGGCGCCTGGAAACTGGACAACACGATGACGCTGTGCGACAACGAGATCCTGATCGATGTCTCGGCCCTGAACATCGACGCGGCCAGCTTCACCCAGATCAAGCGCGAAGCCGCTGACGATGAAGCGCAAGTGGCGCACATCGTCCTGGGCATCGTGACGCAGCGCGGCAAGCTGCACAACCCGGTGACCGGCTCGGGCGGCATGCTGATCGGCACGGTGCGCCAGATCGGCCCGGCGCTGGCGGACAAGATTGACCTCAAAGTGGGCGACAAGATCGCCACGCTGGTGTCGCTGTCGCTGACGCCGCTGCGCATTGACAGCATCACCCAGGTTCACCTGCACAAGGACCAGATCGACATCCAGGGCCAGGCCATCCTGTTCGAGACCGGCCTGTACGCCAGGTTGCCCGCCGACATTGACGAAAAAATGGCGCTGGCCATTCTGGATGTGGCCGGAGCCCCGGCCCAGACCGCGCGCCTGGTCAAACCGGGCGACACCGTGGTGGTTATGGGCGGCGGCGGCAAGTCCGGCACGCTGTGCGTGTATGAAGCCAGAAAACGCGCGGGCCCGACCGGCTGCATCATCGGCGTCTCGCCGTTCGCGAAAGACTGCGAGCGCATGAAAGCGCTGGGCTGGGTGGATCACGCCCTGCAGGTCGATGCCACCCACGCCCTGGCGCTGATGGACGCCGTGGCCGCCGTGACCGGCGAAAAAATGGCCGATGTGGTGATCAACTGCGTCAACATCCCGCACACCGAGATGGCCAGCATTCTGGCGACGCGCCAGCACGGCAAGATTTACTTTTTCTCGATGGCCACCAGCTTCACGGCGGCCGCGCTCGGCGCCGAGGGCGTGGGCAAGGACGTGGAAATGCTCATCGGCAACGGCTACGCCAGCGACCACGCGCAGCACGCGCTGGGCTTGCTGCGCGAAAGCGCCCCGCTGCGCCAGCTGTTTGAAGAACGCTACGTCTGAACCATGCGCAGCCAAACTGACATCAGGCCCGCGCCCAGCCCGCTCTGGCAGGCTATTCAGGCCAGCGATCTGAAAACGCTGGCGGTCATGGGCATGAGCAAAAACACCGGCAAGACCGTGGCCCTGAACCACCTGCTGGCCCAGGCCGCAGCGGCCCAGGTCGCGGTCGGCGTCAGCTCGATAGGGCGCGACGGCGAAGACCGCGACCAGGTCTTTTTCATTCCCAAGCCGCCGGTGCGGGTCTGGCCCGGCACGCTGGTGGCCACCGCCCGCGCCACGCTGCAGCGCGCCAAGGTGCGCTGCAAGCTGGTCGGCGCCACCGGCATCGCCAGCCCGATGGGCGAGATTGTGCTGGTCAAGGTGCTGGACGGCGGCGACATGGAAATTGCCGGGGCCTCGCGCGGCAGCGACCAGCGCAAAGTCATCCAGCAGCTCAGGCAGTGCGGCGCGGCGCTGGTGCTCCTGGACGGGGCGCTGGGGCGCAGCCAGCACGCCTCGCCCGCCATTGCCGACGGCGTGCTGCTGGCCACCGGCGCGGCTCTGGGCGGCGGCATCGCCGACGTGCTGCGCAAAACGCGTGACCGGCTCGCCATTCTGGGCATCGCGCAGGCTGACGACGCCACCTGCGCGCTGTGTGAGCCGGTGTTTGCCAGCGGCGGCGTCGGCCTGTGGGACAGCCACGGCCAGCCGCTGTTTCAGGCCCGCATTGCCACCCTGAACGCCGGGGCCACGCTGCTGGACTTTCTGGAGGCGGACGTGGCCACTGTTGCCCTGAGCGGCGCCGTCGGGTACACGCTGTGGCGGGTGCTGACGCAACTGGCAGCGCGGCATCCCGGCCTCACTGTCGTGGTGGCCGACGGCACCCGGCTGTTTGTCGAGCGCAGCGATCTGGCCCTGTTTCAACAGCGCGGCGCGCGCGTGCTGGCGCGCCGGGGCATCCACATCAGCGGCATCACCGTGAACCCGTTTTCCCCGATGGGCGGCAGCTTTGCGCCCGAAGAATTTCTGGCCGCCGCCCGCCAAGCCCTGGGCGGCTGCACGGTCAGCGACATCATGCTGGACGAAAAACACCAAGAAAGAGGAGACAACCCATGACCCAGCTGCATCTGGAACAGGCGCAGATTGACCGCGCCCGCGACTCGGCCCGGCGCATTGCGCGCCAGGTTTTTGACGACATGAGCCAGTTCACCACCACCACCGTCGAGCGCGCCACGCTGCGCCTGCTGGGCGTGGACGGTGTCGATGAAAATTTTGTGCCGCTGCCCAACCGCGTGGTCAGCCACCTGCAGGAGCAGGAACTGCTGCAGTACGGCGCCGCCAGCGCCGTCGTGGCCGCAATGGAAACCCACGGCTGGAGCGCCCAGCAGGTGGCGCAGGCCGTAGCCGCTGGCACTTTGAGGCTGACCCGCCCCGGCGACGAAGCCGCCGCCCGCGCCGCAGCCGAAGCCCACGCCAGTCGCGCCTGCGTACACATCGCCGCCCAGCGCGCGCACCGCAGCGCGCAAATCCAAAATCTGGGCGAAGGCCGGGCACCGTGGCTGTACCTGATCGTCGCCACCGGCAACATCCACGAAGACGTGGTGCAGGCCAGAGCCGCCGCCGAGCAGGGCGCCGACATCATCGCCGTGATCCGCTCGACCGGCCAGAGCCTGCTCGACTACGTGCCCTATGGCGCCACCACCGAAGGCTTTGGCGGCACCTACGCCACGCAGGAGAACTTTCGCCTGATGCGCGCCGCGCTGGACGAAGTGGGCGCCAAGGTGGGCCGCTACATCCGCCTGACCAACTACTGCTCGGGCCTGTGCATGCCCGAAATCGCCGCCATGGGCGCGGTCGAGCGCCTCGACATGATGCTCAACGACTCGATGTACGGCATCATCTTTCGCGACATCAACATGAAGCGCACCTTCATTGACCAGTTTTTCTCGCGCATGGTCAACGCCTATGCGGGCATCATCATCAACACCGGCGAGGACAACTACCTGACCACCGCCGACGCCTATGAAGCCGCGCACACCGTGCTGGCCTCGCAGCTGATCAACGAGCAGTTCGCCTGCCTGTCCGGCCTGCAGCCCGACCAGATGGGCCTAGGCCACGCCTTTGAGATTGCCCCCGAGCTGGAAAACGGCTTTTTGTGGGAACTGGCGCACGCGCAGCTGGTGCGCCAGGTCTTCCCGGACGCCTGCCTGAAATACATGCCGCCAACCAAGCACATGACCGGCAACATCTTCAAAGGCCAGGTGCAGGACACGCTGTTCAACATCGTCAGCACCGTGACGCAGCAAAACATCCACCTGCTCGGCATGATGACCGAGGCCATCCACACCCCTTTCATTCAAGATCGCTTTCTGGCCATCCAGAACGCCAAATACGTTTTTTCCACCATGAAAGACCTGCACGCCGAGATCGAATTCAAGCGCGGCGGCCAGATCGAGCAGCGCGCCCAGGCCGTGCTGGCCCAGGCCGCCCAGATGCTGGCCGACATTGAGGAAATCGGCCTGCCCGCCGCCATTGGCCAGGGCCAGTTTGCCGACATTGCGCGCACGCCCACCGGCGGCAAAGGGCTGGACGGCGTGATCGCCAAAGCCGCCCAGTACTACAACCCCTTCCCGGCGCTGATGCTGGGTCAAGGAGCCCAACATGTCTGAACACAGCCTCCCGCCCCAATGGGTCAAGCCCTATGGCGACACCCTCAACGATGGCCGCGTACAGGTCTCCTTCACGCTGCCCGTGGCGCTCGACGAGACCGCCAAGGAAGGCGCGAAACGGCTGGCCGCACTGATGGGGCTCGACGAGCCCGCCGTCGTGCATGCCGAAGACATGGGCCAGGGTTTCAGCTTTTACGTGGTTTATGGCCAGTGTCGGCACCAGGTCGATCTGGCCAGCTTTCAGGTCGTCAAGCCCGAGTACGCGGTGATGGACAAAGACGCCATCAACGCCCTGATTGCCGAAAAAATGGGCCGCCGCATGGTGGTGATTGGCGCCACCATCGAAACCGACGCGCACACCGTCGGCATCGACGCCATCATGAACATGAAGGGCTACAACGGCCACAAAGGGCTGGAGAGTTACCACGAAATCCGCGCCCTCAACCTGGGCGCGCAGGTGGACTCCGAAGTGCTGGTGGCGCGCGCGATTGAAGAAAAAGCCGACGTGATTCTGGTCTCGCAGGTGGTGACGCAAAAGAACATCCACCTCGACAACCTGACCAGGCTGTCCGACCTGCTCGAAGCCGAAGGCCTGCGCGACCAGGTGATTCTGGTCGTCGGCGGCCCGCGCATCAGCCACGAACTGGCCAAAGAGCTGGGCTACGACGCGGGTTTTGGCGTCAAAAGCTACGCCGAAGACGTGGCCTCGTTTGCCATCCACGAATGGATCAAACGCCACGCCGCCTGAGCCACACCGCACTGACAAGGATAAAAACATGGACAACTACACCAGCCTGATCCGCCTGCGCATCAGCGCTCACGACGCCCACTACGCCGGAAACCTGGTCGATGGCGCCAAAATGCTGCAGCTGTTTGGCGACGTGGCCACAGAACTCTTGATCCGCAGCGACGGCGACGAAGGCCTGTTTGTCGCCTACGACAGCATCGAGTTCCTGGCGCCGGTCTATGCCGGGGACTACATCGAAGCCAGCGGGCGCATCGTCGCCATCGGCAAAACCTCGCGCAAGATGGTGTTCGAGGCGCGCAAGGTGATAGCTCCCGCCGGAATCGCCGGTCAACCCTCGGCCGCTGACGTGCTGGCCGAACCCATCGTGGTCTGCAAGGCCTCCGGCACCTGCGTCGTGCCCGTACACTGCCAGCGCATTTCACGTTAAAGCAAGGCGGCCCGTCATGGACAAACTCATCATCACCGCCGCGCTGACCGGCGCCGAAGTCACCCGCGCCCAGCAGCCCGCGCTGCCCATCACGCCGGACGAGATCGCTCAGGCCGCCTTCGAGTGCGCCCAGGCGGGCGCGGCCATCGTCCATGTCCACGCCCGCCACCCGGACGGCACGCCGACGCAGGACAAGGAAATCTACCGCCAGATCATCGCCGCCGTGCGCGCCCGCTGCGACGTGATCGTGCAGGTCTCCACCGGCGGCGCCGTCGGCATGACGGCGGCCGAGCGCCTGGCTCCGGTCACGCTGGCGCCGGAAATGGCCACGCTGTCGATGGGCTCGGTCAACTTTGGCGGCGACGTGTTCATGAACCACCCCGCCGACATGGAAAGCTTTGCCCAGGCCATGCGCGCCCACGGCGTCAAACCCGAGCTGGAGATTTTCGACAGCGGCATGCTCACGACGGTCAGCCGCTGGCTGAAAAAAGGCTTGATTGACGGCCCGCTGCACCTGGACTTTGTGCTCGGCATCCCCGGCGGCATGGCGGGCACACCCGAGGCGCTGCTCTACCTGAGATCGCAGCTGCCGCCGCAAGCGAGCTGGACTGTGGCCGGTATCGGCGCGGCCCAGCTGCCGCTGGCCGCGCTGGCCATCGTGCTCGGCGGCCATGTGCGCGTCGGCTTCGAGGACAACGTCTATTACCGCAAAGGCGAACTCGCCAGCAGCAACGCCCAGTTGGTGGCGCGCATCGCCCGCCTCAGCGGCGAGCTGGAGCGCCCGCTCGCCACGCCGGACGAGGCGCGGGCGCTGCTGGGCATTCAGCGCCGGACGTGGCCCTAAAATCACCGCCATGTCCAAAGAAGCCCATGCCCGCATCAAGATCAACAAGTTACTTGAAGCCGCTGGCTGGCGCTTTTTCGATGACGAACACGGCAAAGCCAACATCGCACTGGAAGCCAACGCCAAGCTGACCCAGTCCCAAGTCGATGCGATGGGCAACGACTTTGACGCCGTCAGCAACGGCTTTGTTGATTTTTTGTTGCTGGATGCGCAAGGCTTCCCGCTGCTAGTGCTGGAAGCCAAAGCGGAGAGCAAAAACCCGCTGATCGGCAAAGAGCAAGCGCGAAAATACGCCAAAGCACAAAACTGCCGCTTCATCATCTTGAGCAATGGCAACCTGCATTACCTGTGGGACTTGAACCAGGGCAACCCGCACCTCATCACACACTTTCCCGCGCCAGACGCCATCAAAGGCTACACCCGGTTTCAGCCAGACCCTGCGCGGCTGGTGACAGAAGCGGTGCCGCCGGACTACATTGCCCGCACACAGCTCCCCACCTATGACCAGCAGGCCGCCTGGCACAACCCGGCGGAACAAGACGGGTTCATCCAGCAAAACAAGCTGCGCTTCATGCGCAACTACCAGCAGCGGGCGGCGCTGGCCATTCAGGGCGCTGTCAAAGACGGCAAAACCCGCTTCCTGCTCGAAATGGCCACCGGCACCGGCAAAACCTTGACCGCCGCCGCCCTCATCAAACTGTTTCTGCGCACCGGCAATGCACGGCGCGTGCTGTTTCTGGTAGACCGGCTGGAGCTGGAAGACCAAGCCAACAAAGCCTTCATCTTTCTGCTCAAGAACGACTACCTGTCCAGCATCTACAAAGAAAACCGCGACGACTGGCGCAAGGCCGAAATCGTGGTCACCACCGTGCAATCCCTGCTGTTCAACAACAAGTACAAACAGCTGTTTGCGCCCATCGACTTTGATCTGGTCATCTCCGACGAAGCGCACCGCTCCATTGGCGGCAACGCCCGCGCTGTGTTTGAGTACTTTGTCGGCTACAAACTCGGCCTCACCGCCACGCCCAAGGACTACCTCAAAAAGTTTGACGCCACCAAGCCCACCACCAAAGACCCGCGTGAAGCCGAAAGTCGCCTGCTGCTCGACACCTACCGCACCTTTGGCTGTGAAACCGGCGAGCCCACCTTCCGCTACTCCCTGCTCGACGGCGTGCGCGAAGGCTTTTTGATCAACCCACGGGTGGTCGATGCCCGCACCGAGGTCACCACCCAGCTCCTGTCAGACACCGGCTACGCGGCACTGCTCATCAGCGAAGCGCCAGAAGGTGAAAAATCCACCGAACAGCGCTTCAAACAGCGTAGTTTTGAGAAGAAATTTTTCTCAGAATCAACCAACGTCCTGTTTTGCGACACCTTGATGGCCCACGGCCTGCGCGACCCCATCAGCGCCGAATTTGGCAAAACCCTGGTGTTTTGTGTCAGCCAGAACCACGCCGCCAAAATCACCCAAATCCTGAACGACCTGGCCCACAAGCAGTATCCCGGCCGCTACCAGTCCGACTTTGCCGTGCAGGTCACCTCGCTCATCCCGGACGCCCAGCGGTTCACCACCAACTTCACCAACAACAAACTGCTGGGCAGCGCCAATGCAATGCCAAGCTACAAAACCAGCAAGGCCCGCGTCTGCGTCACCGTGGGCATGATGACAACTGGCTATGACTGCCCCGACTTGCTGAATCTGGCCCTGATGCGTCCGGTTTTCTCGCCGTCAGACTTTGTGCAGATCAAAGGCCGGGGCACCCGAAAACACGACTTTCGCGAGCAGTTGCAGGACGACAGCCTGAAAGAGCAAGTCACCGCGCCGCACAAAACTGCCTACAAACTGTTCGACTTCTTTGCCAGCTGCGAATACTTTGAAGAAAAATTCAACTACGACGAAGTGCTCAAACTGCCCCGCGTAGGCACAGGCGCCGGGACTGACAGCACGACGGGCGACGGCCCCAACACGGGAACCGGTGACGACACTACCGTCACTGGGGGTTACACCCACACCGCCCCGGACGCCATCGCCAGCCAGGTGGAGCAGCAAATCGGTTTTCAGGGCATGAAGGTGGACCGCATGTTCTTCGAGAAATTTGAGGACAAGGTCAAAGCCGACCCCTTCATCGTGAGCCAAGTCAGCAACGCCCAGTGGGATCAAGCCATCCACTACATCACCACCGAGCTGTTCGACAAACCCAACGACTACGTCAACCTCGACAAGCTGCGCCGTGCCGCCGGTGTGGATCGCCGCCTGGGCCTGCGCGAAATTCTGGAAAAAACCTTTGGCCTCATCACTGGCTTCAAAAGCAAAGATGAACTGCTGGAAGAAGAATTCGACAAATTCCTGCTCGACCAGCAAAACGCCACCGGCTTCAGCGCCGACTCCGCCGCCACCGCCGTGGTCGCCATGAAGTACTATTTCAAGGCCTACGCCACCGACCACAAACTGCGTGACATCATTGAAGACCGGCGCCTGACCGACCTCAACGTGTACCCCGCTTTTGGCATGAGCGACTTCAAGGCCGTGCCCCCGGCATGGCGCACCCGCATCCCCGAGTACGTCAAAGACTACGTGCCCCTCAACCAGTTCATGTAGCCAAAAAGGCTACGAACGTAGCTTTAAAAGCTACACCTCTGAAGAAATCAACCATGCTCGACTCCGAAACCAAACGTCGCATTGACGCCTGCCGCGACATTCTGGTGGGCAAAGTGCCCGACCCCAAAAGCCAGGTAGAGCAAATCACCATTGCCCTCATCTACAAGTTCATGGACGACATGGACGCTGAAGCCGAAGAACTGGGCGGCAGCCGCACCTTTTTTGCCGCAGACTACGCCCGCTTTGGCTGGGCCCGCCTGATGGCGCCCGGCCTGGGCGGCTTTGAAGTGCTGGCGCCACCTACGACCACTCCGAGCGGCTCGGCGATGCGTTTGAGTACCTGCTGAGCGTGCTCGGCAGCCAGGGCGACGCCGGGCAGTTCCGCACGCCGCGCCACATCATCGACTTCATGGTCGAGGTGATGGACCCGAAAAAGAACGAAACCGTGCTCGACCCGGCCTGCGGCACCGCCGGTTTTCTGATCTCGGCGTGGAAACACATCCTCAAAAACAATAGCACCAAGCCCCATAACGACGCAGGCCGAGCCGGTGATTTGCTCACGCCCGACGAGCGCGCCCGGCTGGCCGCCAGCATCTTTGGCTACGACATTTCGCCCGACATGGTGCGCCTGAGTCTGGTCAACCTGTACCTGCACGGCTTTACCGACCCGCGCATTCAGGAGTACGACACCCTGACGCAGGACGACAAGTGGAACGAGGTGGCCGACGTGATTCTGGCCAACCCGCCCTTCATGTCGCCCAAAGGCGGCATCAAGCCGCACAAGCGCTTTAGCGTGCAGGCCAGCCGCAGCGAAGTGCTGTTTGTGGACTACATGGCCGAGCACTTGACCGCCACCGGCCGCGCCGCCATCGTGGTGCCCGAGGGCATCATTTTCCAGAGCGGCACCGCCTACAAGGCGCTGCGCAAGATGCTGGTCGATACCAGTCTGGTGGCGGTGGTGAGCCTGCCCGCTGGCGTGTTCAACCCCTACAGCGGCGTGAAAACCAGCATTTTGATTCTGGACAAGCGCGTCCATAAGCAGACAGACAAGGTGCTGTTCGTCAAAGTCGGCAACGACGGCTTCAACCTGGGCGCGCAGCGCCGGGCCGTGGTGAACAGCGACTTGCCGGAG
>JAPLPS010000012.1 GCA_026400075.1 Polaromonas sp. | reverse complement strand
GGAGCCGGGGTCGCCCTGACGGCCCGAACGCCCACGCAACTGGTTGTCGATGCGGCGCGACTCGTGGCGCTCGGTGGCGATGATGCGCAGGCCGCCCAACGCCTTGACCTGCTCGTTTTCCTGCTTGCAATCGGCTTGCAGGCGGGCGATTTCGGCTTCTTTCTGGGCCGCGCTCAGGGATTCGTCGGCTTCGACGGCTTCGATCTGCTTGTCCACGTTGCCGCCGAGCACGATGTCGGTGCCGCGCCCTGCCATGTTGGTGGCGATGGTAATCATCTTCAGGCGCCCGGCTTGCGCGACGATGTCGGCTTCCCGGGCGTGCTGCTTGGCGTTGAGCACCTGGTGCGGCAGGTTTTCCTTGTTCAGCAGCGCGTCGATGATTTCGGAGTTTTCAATCGAGGTCGTGCCGACCAGCACCGGCTGGCCGCGCTCGTAGCATTCGCGGATGTCCTTGACCGCCGCTTCGTATTTTTCGCGCGTGGTTTTATAGACGCGGTCGAGCTGGTCGGTGCGCTTGCTGATGCGGTTCGGTGGAATCACGGTGGTTTCCAGACCGTAGATTTCCTGGAACTCGTAGGCTTCGGTGTCGGCCGTGCCGGTCATGCCCGAGAGCTTGCCGTACAGGCGGAAATAGTTCTGGAAGGTGATAGAGGCCAGCGTCTGGTTTTCAGCCTGGATTTCCACGCCTTCCTTGGCTTCGACAGCCTGGTGCAGGCCTTCGCTCCAGCGGCGGCCCGACATCAGGCGGCCGGTGAACTCATCGACGATGACGACTTCGCCGTCCTGCACCACGTAATGCTGGTCGCGGTGGTAGAGCTGGTTGGCGCGCAGCGCGGCGTACACATGGTGCATCAGCGAAATGTTGCTCGGGTCGTACAGCGACGCGCCTTCCGGGATCAGGCCCAGCTCGAACAGAATGCGCTCGGCGTTTTCATGGCCCTGCTCGGTCAGGAAGACCTGGCGGGTTTTCTCGTCGAGGGTGTAGTCGCCGGGCTTGGTCACGCCTTCGCCGGTCAGCGGGTTGGCTTCACCTTCCTGGCGCGTCAGCTGGGGGATGACCTGGTTGATCGCCAGGTACATCTCGGTGTGGTCTTCGGCCTGACCGCTGATGATGAGCGGCGTGCGCGCCTCGTCAATCAGAATCGAATCGACCTCATCGACGATGGCGTAGTTCAGCCCGTGCTGCACGCGGTCGGCGACTTCATACACCATGTTGTCGCGCAGGTAGTCAAAGCCGTATTCGTTGTTGGTGCCGTAGGTGATGTCGGCGTTGTAGGCGGTCTGCTTTTCTTCGCGCGACATGTTGGGCAGGTTGATGCCGACGCTCAGGCCGAGGAAGTTGTACAGGCGCCCCATCCAGCGCGCATCGCGGCTGGCCTGGTAGTCGTTGACGGTGACCACATGCACGCCCTTGCCGCTCAGCGCGTTCAGATAGACCGGCAGCGTGGCCGTCAGCGTCTTGCCTTCGCCGGTGCGCATTTCGGCAATTTTGCCGTTGTGCAACGCCATGCCGCCGAGCATCTGCACATCGAAGTGGCGCATCTTCATGATGCGCTTGCCGCCTTCCCGAACCACCGCAAACGCCTCGGGCAGCAGCGCATCGAGCGATTCGCCCTTGGCCACCCGGTCTTTGAACTCCTGGGTTTTGGCGCGCAACTGCTCGTCGTCCAGCTTCTCGAACGCGGGTTCGAGCGCATTGATCTGGGCGATGGTTTTGCGGTAAGTCTTGAGCAGCCGGTCGTTGCGGCTGCCGAAAATTTGGGTCAGGAAGTTGGAAGCCATAAATGCGAGGCCGCACCGGCAGCTCCCATGAGCTGGCAATGCGGCCAAAATCCCTTATTGAGTACGGAACTTAGGTGTGGGCGCAGGCAGTTAGTTCAACTGCGCGCAAACCGGCTGATTTTAGCGTGGCCCAAAGACGGCTGGCGATCTCCCCAAAACGACTGCGAGCCGCCTGCAGCACGGGTTTTAAGCCGGTGCGGCAGGCGGCTCGGGCCGCTTTGGCGCCGAATAGCGCTCTGGGACGCTCAGGGGGCGGTCAGCGTCATGCCGTTGTGTTTGAAAATAGCCAGTAGCTCGCCGCTGTCGCGCAGCGCCTGCAGCGCTTTTTCCAGCGCCTGGCCCAAGTCTTTGGAGGCGCCGCTCTTGATGGCCATGCCGAGCGGCCAGCCGTTCGGTGGCAGGCCAGTGAGCGGCAACTCGCTCATGGCCCAGTGGCGCGATTCGGACGGGGTTTGCGCCAGCGCGTTTTCGGCCTGCGAGCGCATCACATAAGCGGCGGCCACTTTGCCGTCGAGCACGGCCTGGGCTGCCTGCACGCCGGTGTTGTAGAGGCTGACCTGAGAGACCAGCTCGCCGGACTGATGGCCCATCAGCGCGCCCGCGCTGCCAGTGCCGCGCTCGGCGGCCAGCTTGACGCCCTTCAGGTCTTCGGGCGTTCGGATCGCCTCGGGAATGACCGCCGTGTCGCGCAGCAGCACCTGAACCTGGCGCATATAGGGCGCAAAAATCAGCGCCTGACGGTTTTCGTTGATCAGGTATTTGTCCACAGGCACATGCAGCATCACGTCGGCCGGGCCGTAGCCCAGGTAGTGGCCGCGCCAAACCATGTTGCGCAGGTCGTCGTTCATGCGCTCGCCTGCGTCAAAGGGCAGCAGCGCCAGCTTGAGCTTCATCTGCCGGGCCAGCGCGGTGGCCAGCTCAATGTCCAGCCCCGTCATCGCGTCGGCCGGGCCGTCCGAGAAGGGCGCATTGTCCTTGTACACCGCCACCTTCAGCACGCCGCTGGCCTGGATTTTGTCCAGACCGCTCAATTCGGTCTGCGCCTGCGCGAGCGAGCCGCCGATCAGCAGCGGCAGCAACAAGGCCAGCGCCCGGCGCCGCCCCGCCGCCGGAGCCGCCGACAGGCGTTTGGGAAGGGAAAAAAATGAACTAGGCATACGGGGCTTGTCTCCTGAAGTTATGTGTGATGCGCGAAGGCTGCTGCAGCCCGTCAAAATCACTCGTTGGAGCGGCGCGTTTCCAGGTAAGTTTTGATAGACCAGATGGCTTCCTGGTTCAGGATACCCTCAAACGGGGGCATGTAAACCCGGCCGTCACGCACCCGGCCGCGCCGCACGGTGCCGAGGAAGTATTCGTCGGTTTCCTTGTAGCAGGCCATTTTCTGGGTTTCGTCAGTCATGTCCATGCAGTCGCGATCCAGCTTGCGCAGGTTCGGCGCAATGCCGCCGGAGATGGCTTCAAGGCCGTGGCAGCGGGCGCAGTTCTGGTTGTAGGCCGAGGTGCCAATGCGCAGCGCTTCGGCGCGGGCCGCAGCCTGGGCCGCGCCTTCGCTGAAGGGGTTCGAGGGCAGCCATTTTTCGCCCAGCGTCGGCAGCGTGTGGGTATCGACCGCATGCGGCACGACATCGCCGTGCGCCTGGGCGCTGCCCGGCATCAACCAGGCGGCAGCGGCCAGCAGAACGCTGGCGCACAGGATTTTCTGGGAGGACGAGGCCAGGCGTCGCAACGCCAGACGTGGGGAGGTTTGCATGGAATATCTCCTGAATAATAAAAATCGGTATGCCCTCAACCAGCAATAACTGCGCCACCTCGCTAAAAGCGCTCCGCCTACTCCCTGTCAGCCAAGTCTGACACAGGAAAAAGACCCCGTAGGTGTGTCAATTTGGCTCAGTTGTTCCTTCGGCGAGTACACTTTCAACGCGTCCACCCGTGCCAACTAATACGGGTTTTCCCTTACCAGTCAATGAGTTACAGCAAATTTAGCCATCCTTGGCTGTTGAAATTTGCAACAAGGGTATGAAAGAATAAGGCCCGGTTTTTGCAAGGTAAGCTTGCTTCACTGGTCTTTCAATGTGGCGATTTCTGGAGACGATATGCGGACAGTCATGTACACCCCTTTCCCCGAACGCCTGGGTTCCCCCGTTGAACGCGAGTCGGAAGGCAGCCAGTCGAGCCTGATTGCCGAGTCGCACACGCGCTCCAGGTCTTACGGCATAGACCATGCCGACACACCGGATTTCTCGCCCCAGTGCAAGACCAAGCTGTCCCAGGGACTTGATGAAAACAAGTTCCTGCTGGAGCACGCGATGCCGGTCATGGAAACGCTGCACGAGCAAATCGCCAACACCCACAACATGGTGCTGCTGACCTCCTCGCACGGGCTGGTGCTGCACTCGCTGGGCGACACGGATTTTCTGGAAAAAGCGATGCAGGTGGCGCTGGTGCCCGGCGTGGACTGGTCTGAGCGAAGCAAAGGCACGAACGCCATCGGCACGGCGCTGAAAGAAGAGCAGGCCATCACCGTCCACGGCGGCCAGCATTTCATGAACGCCAACAAGTTTCTGACCTGCTCGTGTGCGCCGATTTTTGACCCGCACGGCCAGGTCATAGGCGCGCTCGACGTGACCGGCGACCAGCGCAATTTTCACCAGCACACGATGGCGCTGGTGCGCATGTCGGCGCACATGATCGAGAACCACATGTTCGCCGATGTCTTCCCGACGGCGATACGGATTCACTTTCACACGCGCTCGGAATTTCTCGGCACGCTGATGGAGGGCATCGTGGTGTTCTCCCCGGACGGGCGCTTTTTATCGGCCAACCGCAGCGCGCAGTTTCAGCTCGGCACCTCCTTCAATGCGCTCAAGGCGCACACCCTGTCCTCGCTGTTCGGCATTCCCGTGTCGCGCCTGCACGAGCTGCGCGGCAGTGCGCTGGTCAAGCCCCAGCAGCTGGGCCTGCACAACGGCATGACGGTCTGGTGCCGCGTCAAGGTCAAACCGGTGAACCAGTGGATCGTCGGGCAGGGGCTGGACAGCACCTCCAGCAGCCTATTCAAGTCGGCCACCGAGACGGACAGCCCGCCCGCAGCAGCGCTGACCACCCAGGCGCCCAGCCGCACCGCGTCGCGCAAACTGCAGCTCTCGACGCTGCGCTACCTGGACACCGGCGACGCGCAGGTCAGCGCCGTCATCCACAAGCTCAACCTGGTACGCGGGCGCGACATTCCGATCATGATTCTGGGCGAAACCGGCACCGGCAAAGACCTGCTGGCCCAGGCGATTCACGGCGACTCGGAGCGCGCTGGTCACCCGTTTATTTCGGTCAACTGCGCCTCGATTCCCGAGACGCTGATCGAGTCCGAGCTGTTCGGCTACGAGGAAGGCGCGTTCACCGGCGCGAAGAAAAAAGGCGCCACCGGCAAGATTCAACAGGCCAACGGCGGCACGCTGTTTCTCGACGAAATCGGCGACATGCCGAAGCATTTGCAGGCGCGCTTGCTGCGCGTGCTGCAGGATCGCAAGGTCAATCCGCTGGGCTCGGGCAAGGAGGTCGATGTCGATGTGGCGGTGATCTGCGCGACGAATAAAAACCTCAAGTCCATGATCGCCCAGGGCGAGTTCCGCG
>JAPLPS010000047.1 GCA_026400075.1 Polaromonas sp. | reverse complement strand
CGCGTCGTGGCGGGCGAAATACAGCGTCATGCCCCTGGCAAAACCGTCGCGCCCGACCAGCGTCTGCATCATGCGCACGACTTCCGCGCCTTTTTCGTAGATGGTGACGGTGTAGAAATTGCTGATTTCGATGTAGCTGTCGGGGCGAACCGGGTGCGCCATCGGCCCCGCGTCTTCGGGGAACTGGGCGGTACGCAGCACGCGCACGTCTTCGATGCGCTTGACGGCCCGCGCCGAAGGTTCGGCGCACAAATCCTGGCTGAATTCCTGATCCCGGAACACGGTCAGGCCTTCTTTGAGGCTCAACTGGAACCAGTCGCGGCAGGTGATGCGGTTGCCGGTCCAGTTGTGGAAATACTCGTGGCCGACGACGCTTTCGATGTTGGAAAAATCCGCGTCGGTGGCGGTGGCCTGATTTGCCAGCACATATTTTGTGTTGAAAATATTCAAGCCCTTGTTTTCCATCGCGCCCATGTTGAAGTCGCTGGTGGCGACGATCATGAAGCGTTCCAAGTCCAGCGGCAGGCCGAAACGCGCCTCGTCCCACGCGACGGACAGCATCAGCGAGGTCATCGCGTGTTCGGTTTTGTCCAGATCGCCGGGGCGCACATAGACTTGCAGCACATGGTCCTGGCCCGAGCGCGTGGTGATGCGCTGCTCACGGGCGACCAATTGGCCGGCCACCAGCGCGAACAAATAGCTGGGTTTTTTGTGCGGATCGACCCATTTGGCAAAATGGCGGCCGTCTTCGAGCGCGCCGTGCGCCACCAGATTGCCGTTGGACAGCAGTACCGGGTATTTAGATTTGTCGGCGCGTAGCGTGACGGTGTAGCTGGCCATCACATCCGGGCGGTCTAGAAAATAGGTGATGCGCCGGAAGCCCTCGGCTTCGCACTGCGTGAAAAAGGAATCGTTGCTGACGTACAGGCCCATCAGCTTGGTGTTTTTGGCCGGGCAGGTGGTGGTGAAAATTTCCAGCTCGAACGCGTCGGGCAGGTCGCACAGCACCAGTTGGCTGCCGTCCATCTTGAAGGAAGCGCCCTGGCCGTTGACCAGCACCCGCGCCAGATTCAGCTCCCCGCCGTCCAGGCGCAGCGGCTCGGGCGCCACGTCCGGGTTGCGGCGCAGCGTCATCTTGTTCAGCACGCGCGTCTTGGCCGGGTCCAGGTCAAAACACAGATCTACTGTGTCAATCCAGTAGGCCGGAGCTAGGTAGTCGGCGCGGTTGATGACCACGGCGGCGCCCGGTCCAGTTCCTCGATCATCAATTATTTGCAGCATGGCTGACTTTCTCACTTCTTGTTTGAAAAACTGACAGGGCAGCGGCCGCAGCCGCTGCTTTTTACGGGTTAAACGCCCTGTTTGAGCGAGGCTTCGATGAACACGTCCAGATCGCCGTCCAGCACTTTTTGCGTGGCCGAGACTTCGACGTTGGTGCGCAAGTCCTTGATGCGGCTGTTGTCCAGCACGTAAGAGCGGATCTGGTGGCCCCAGCCCACGTCGGTCTTGGTGTCTTCGAGCTTTTGCTGCGCTTCCTGCTGCTTGCGCAGCTCGAAGTCATACAGGCGCGAGCGCAGGCGCTTCCAGGCCACGTCGCGGTTGCTGTGCTGCGAGCGCCCGTCCTGGCACTGCACGACGATGCCGGTCGGCAAGTGGGTCAGGCGCACGGCCGAGTCGGTCTTGTTGATGTGCTGGCCGCCCGCGCCCGAAGCGCGGAAGGTGTCGGTGTGCACATCCGACGGATTGATGTCGATTTCAATTGAATCGTCAATTTCGGGATAGACAAACACCGAGGCAAACGAGGTGTGGCGCCCGCCCGACGAGTCGAACGGCGACTTGCGCACCAGGCGGTGTACGCCGGTTTCGGTGCGCAGCAGGCCAAACGCGTATTCGCCTTCGATCTTGATGGTTGCGCCCTTGATGCCCGCCGTGTCGCCGGGCGACTCGTCTTCGACGGTGGTTTTAAAACCCTTGCGTTCGGCGTATTTCAGGTACTGGCGCAGCAGCATGCTGGCCCAGTCGCACGCTTCCGTGCCGCCCGCGCCCGCCTGAATGTCCAGAAAGCACGGCAGCGGATCGGCCGGGTTGTTGAACATCCGGCGAAATTCCATCTTTTCGACTTCGGTGGCGATGGTGGCGGCATCCAGCTCAATGGCCAGCATGCCCGCTTCGTCGTTGTCGCCTTTGGACATCTCGAACAGCTCGGCGTTGTCTGCCAGCTCCTGCTCCAGCCGGTCCAGGATCAGCACCACATCTTCCAGCGATTTTTTCTCGCGGCCGAGTTCTTGGGCGCGCTTGGGGTTGTCCCAGACCTTCGGGTCTTCGAGCGCGGCGTTGACTTCGTTCAGTTTTCGGGCTTTGGCAGGGTAGTCAAAGATACCCCCTGAGTTCAGTCACCCGATTGCTCAGGTCCTGAATCTGGTTGGCGATAAGGTTGATGTGTTCTGCTTCCATGATGCTTCTCTTGTCCAGTGTGGTTTCAAATAAGCGGCGATTTTCTCATGCGGGCCGCCTTCTCAAGCGAGAAAGGTCTCAATCAGCCGGGCCAGCGTTTCGGGCTGGTCGTGGTGCAGCATGTGGCCTGCATTCTGGATGACGGCGCTGCGCACATCGGGGACTTGCCCGAGCCGCTCGTGGTAATCGGCCAGCGTGTAGCTGCCTTTCCACCAGCGCGCCATCGCGTCGTCCGAGGCTTCAACGGCCAGTGTCGGCGCGCTGATGCAGCGGTGAATCGCCAGCGTTTCGTCGAGCCGGTACAGCTGCGCGCTGACGACCTTGTGCGCCGCTTCGCCCCGGATGCGCCACTGGCCGGACGCGTCAGGCTGCGCCCAGTGGCCCGCCAGCCAGTGCGCCTTGTCGGCGCCCAGGCGCGGATTGGTTTTCATCAGGCGGCTGGCCACGGCGTCGCGGCTGGCGTAGGGCTTGAGGCTGATGTCGCCGCGTTGCAGGCTTTTGAGCTGGTCGAGCCACTGGGCGTAGCGGCCAGGCGCTTGCACCGGCCGACTGGCGGGCAGGCCAAAACCTTCGAGGTTGACCAGCTTTCGGATGCGCGCGTGCCGAATCCCCGCGTACAGCATCGCGACATTGCCGCCCATGCTGTGGCCGACCAGATCAACCGCCTGGCCGGGCGCGTAGTGGTCGAGCAGAAAGTCCAGATCGGCGAGGTAATCGGCAAAGCCGTAATGGTCGGGCGCGCTGGCGGCGTGGCGCGGGCGGCTCTGGCCGAAGCCGCGCCAGTCGGGCGCAATCAAGGTGCGCCCGGCCATGAAAGCGTCAGAAAAGGCATCGACCATGAACTGGTAAGACGCGGCCACGTCCATCCAGCCGTGCAGCAGAACGAGCGGTGGCTGGGGCTGGGCACTATTGGCCGTTCCGGGCCAGACCTGAACGTGGTAATCGAGTCCGCGCAGGGGGATGAATTCGCTGCGCGGCAGGTGTTTTTCGGTGTACATGAACGCCATCATAGGGAGCTTGTGTGTCGGGCCGGGGCTGGGTTAAGCCTGAACGGCGGGGTGTGGCTGCCCGCTCGCCAGGCCACAAAAAAAGCACCCGAAGGTGCTTTTGCGTTAACCGGCAAGGGCTTGCGCCCGCCCTAATTAGCGTGCGGCTGGGGCGGCTGGCTCGGCGACGTAGATTTCGACGCGGCGGTTCTTGGCGCGGCCTGACTCGCTGGCGTTATCGGCAATCGGCTCGCGTGAGCCACGGCCATCGGTGGCAATGCGCTGCGACGACACGCCACGGGCCACCAGGTAGTCGCGGGCGGCGTTGGCGCGGTTCTGCGACAGCGGGTTGTTGACGGCGTCAGAGCCGGAGCTGTCGGTGTGGCCGATGATGGTCACGGTGGTGACCGGGTTCTGGTTCAGCGTGGTGGCGAAATTCACCAGCACCGGGGCGAATTTTCCGCTGATGCTTGAGCTGCCCACGGAAAACGACACATCGCTGGGAATGTCGAGCTTGAGGCGGTTGTCGGCGGTCTGGCTCACGCCCACGCCGGTGCCAGCGGTGGCTTTTTCCATCGCTGCTTTTTGGTCCTGCATTTTCTTGGACCAGAGGTAGCCGCCGCCCGCGCCGACAGCGCCGCCCAGCGCCGCGCCCTTGAGCGCGCCCTTGGAGCCGCCCGTCAGTGCGCCCAGCGCCGCGCCCGCGACAGCGCCGATGCCCGCGCCTTGAGCCGTTCCCTGCTGGGTTTCGCTCATGTTGGCGCAGCCTGTGGTGATCAGGGTGGTGCAGATCAGTGCGGAGAGGGCTAGTTTTTTCATGAAAGATTCCTTGAGATGTTGGATTTGAAACAAAAGGCAATAAAGCGCTTGGGGATGAACATTGAACGACTCAATAGTCACAGTCTGTAAGATAAATGCGCGAATCAGGGCATGCACCGGGTCTTTGAAGCCCTTAAACTTGGTTCTTTTTCACGCGTGTTGGCTGACAGCCCCCGCTTTGCCTGCTGGCTATTTTCCTCCTTTCCGACCCGGAATTTTTGATGAACAAACTACAACTCGGCACCAGTGATCTGCAGGTCACGCCCGTCTGCCTGGGCACCATGACTTTTGGCGAGCAGGTCGATGAGGCCAGCGCTCACGCCATCCTGGATCGCTCACTGGAGCGCGGCGTCAATTTTCTCGACACGGCCGAGATGTATGCGGTGCCCGCCAAGGCTGAAACCTTTGGCGCCACCGAGCGCATCATCGGCAATTGGCTGGCCAGCCGCCCCGGCGTGCGCGCACAGCTGGTGATTGCGACCAAGGTCGCCGGCCCGTCACGCGGCATGCCCTGGGTGCGCGAAGGCGGCGGCCTGACGGCCCAAGACATTCAAGCGTCTTGCGAAGCCAGCCTGAAACGCCTGCAGACCGAGGTGATTGACCTGTACCAGATTCACTGGCCCGAGCGCCATGTGCCCGCTTTCGGCGCGCTGTATTACGACCCGAAAAAAGAGCGCATGGTCACGTCGCTGCACGAGCAGCTCGACGCGCTGGGTCGGCTGGTCAAAGAGGGCAAGGTGCGCCACATCGGCCTGTCGAATGAAACGCCTTATGGCGTGCATGAATTCGTGCGCCTGGCCGAGCAGCACAATCTGCCCCGCGTCGCCACGGTGCAAAACCCGTATTGCCTGGTCAACCGCACAGTCGAAAACGGTCTGGACGAAACCATGCACCGCCTGAATGTGTCGCTGCTGGCCTATTCGCCGCTGGCTTTTGGCCTGTTGACCGGCAAATACGACGAGTCCGGCTTTCTGGGCGCGGGCGCACCGCCGCAAGGCCGCATTGCTAAATACGAGTCGATGCGTCAACAACGCTGGGCCCGCCCCGAAGCGCTGGCCGCCGCCCGCCGCTACAACCAGCTCGCCCGCGACAACGGCTTGAGCCCGACGCAGCTGGCGCTGGCCTTTTGCTACACCAAGTGGCAGGTCGCCAGCACCATCATCGGCGTGACCTCGCTGGCCCAGCTCGATGAAGACCTGGACGCTTACGGCACCACCCTGAGCGCAGGAGTGCTGGCCGAGATCGACAAGATCCGCTGGGAAACCCGCGACCCGGCGCTGTAAAAAACCGCCAAAACCGCAGCCGTCGGGCCGCTTTTTGCGCCAGTACAGGGCGCGGCAGCGGCCCGCTTCTTTTTAAACAAGGCTGGTCATGGCCAAAAAAAACCACAAAAACGAGCACGTCAGCGAAACCCCGGCCACGGCTTTTTTAAAAGCCCATCAGGTCGCTTTCACCGAGCATCCTTACGAATACCTGGAACACGGCGGCGCCCAGCACAGCGCCGAGGTGCTGGGCCTGGATCCGTTCAGCGTCATCAAGACGCTGGTGATGCAGGACCAGGACTCTAAACCGCTCTTGGTGCTGATGCACGGCAACCGCAAGGTTTCGACGAAAAACCTGGCGCGCCAGATCGGCGCCAAGTCGGTCGAGCCGTGCAAGCCTGAAGTCGCCAACCGCCACAGCGGCTATCTGGTCGGCGGCACGTCGCCGTTTGGCACGCGCCGGGCCATGCCGGTGTTTATTGAAGAAACGATTCTGGCGCTGCCGAAAATCGTCATCAACGGCGGGCGGCGCGGCTACCTGGTCGGGCTCGATCCGCAGGTCTGCGCGGCGCTGCTCGGGGCAAAATCGGTGCAGTGTGCGCTGAGCCTGGACAGTGCGGCCTGAGCCGCCCGGCCAGCGCCCGAATCAACAAGCTAACAACAACGAACAACGCAAGGAAAAATTTTGGACTACGCCTACTCAATCGCTTCAATCCTGCTCGCCTACCTGATCGGCTCGCTGTCGTTTGCGGTCATCGTCAGTAAGGCCGCAGGGCTGCAAGATCCGCGCAGCTACGGCAGCAAAAACCCCGGCGCCACGAATGTGCTGCGCTCGGGCAGCAAGGCGGCGGCGGTGAGCACGCTGCTGCTCGACGCTGCCAAAGGCTGGCTGCCGGTGGTGCTGGTCAAATGGTTGGGCGGCGATTACGGCCTGGGCGACGCGACCGTTGCCGCCGTGGCGCTGGCGGCTTTTCTGGGCCATCTGTACCCGGTGTTTTTCGGCTTCAAGGGCGGCAAGGGCGTGGCCACGGCCGCTGGCGTGCTGCTCGGCATCAGCTGGGTGCTGGGGCTGGCGACGCTGGTGACTTTTGGCATCGTGGTGTTTTTTTCGCGCTATGTGTCGCTGGCGTCGATGGCGGCGGCTGTGTGCGCGCCGCTGTATTACCTGCTCGGCGACCGGGGCGTCTGGTATGTCGATAAGAACATTGCGGCCGCCGTGGTCATCATCAGCGCGCTGCTGGTGTACCGCCACCGGGAAAACATCAGCAAGCTGCTCAAGGGCACCGAATCGAAACTCGGCGCTGCCAAAAAGACCGGCCCATAAGCCAGTCCAGCAAGCCGCTTAAGCCGCTTCAGTAGCGCTTGTCTAGCGTCATCACATTGTTCTCGCGCTTCATCTGAAAGCGCGAGAGAAAACTGTTGCCCAGCAGCAAAAATGGCATCGCCTGCGGAGAGACGACTGCATCGACCTCGTACACCGCCACATCGCCAATCCGCACGGAACTGAGCTTGATGTGGTAGCCCGCCGATTCGCCATTGGCCGTGCTCATGCGCACCGGCCGCCCGCTTTTGTAGTTCAGGCCCATGCGCTCGGCGTCAGCGACGCTCATTGAGACAAAAGTCGCGCCGGTATCGACCATGAACTGCACCGCCCGGCCGTTGACCTGGCCAGCCGTCATGAAATGGCCGCCGCCGCTTTCCGTCAGCACAATGCGGCTGCCGCCGCCACTGGCGCCCCCGTTGCCGCCCTGACTGACCGGCGATTCGCCGACCCGCAGCGTCTGGCGCTTGCCTGACAGCTCAATTACCGCCTCGTCGCCCGAGGTGGAAATGACCTTGACGCCCAGATGCGTCTCGCCAGCGGCGACGGTTTTGGGCGCCGCGCCATTGATGACCAGCAGCGCCTTGCTGCCCAGCATGCCCGCCAGCGCGACCGATTCGGCCTGCGCCGCACCGCACAGCGTCAGGCTCAGTCCGAGCGCAGCGCCAAAAAAGGCCAGCCGTCCGGCGGCATCTTCAAGGGGGCGCAGCGCTGGCGCCGTCAGCAGGGCGGGCGTGATGATTAATCCCGGAAGTTGTCAAAGCTCAGCGGCAAATCGCTGATTTCGGCGCGGATCAAGGCCATCGCGGCCTGCAGATCGTCGCGCTTGGCACCGGTCACGCGCACCTTGCCGTCCTGAATGGCGGCCTGCACCTTGATCTTGCTGCCCTTGATGAGCTGCTGGATTTTTTTGCCCTGCTCGGTGTCGATGCCGTCGCGCACCTTGGTGACTTGCTTGACCTTGTCGCCGCCGATTTTTTCGACCTTGCCGACATCCAGAAAGCGGATGTCCACGCCCGCCGGGGTCAGCTTGTTGCGCAGCACGTCGCTGATTTGCTGGAGCTGGAAATCGCTGTCGCCGGTCAGGATGATTTCCTTGTCTTTTTCTTTCAGTTCAATCGCTGCGGGCGTGCCCTTGAAGTCAAAGCGGGTGCCGATTTCTTTGGCGGTGTTTTCAACGGCGTTTTTGATCTTGACCAGATCGGATTCGAGGACGGTGTCAAAAGTAGGCATGGTTTGGGTTTCCTGAGAAAGGGAGAGGAGTCCCGGCCGGGCCGGGAATGCGACAATCTTGGGATGTTAGTCGAGAAAAACGTTCCCCTCCAGTCTTCCAACAGCTTTGGCATCATGGCCAAGGCGCTTTGCTTGGCGCGCATTCGCAGCCAGGCCGATATCGAGGCCGTGCTGGGCGATGCGGCCCTGCGCGCAGCGCCTAAATTCGTCCTCGGCGGCGGCAGCAACATCGTGCTGACCGGCGATGTGAAACCGCTGGTGCTCAAGGTCGAAATCAAGGGCAAGCGCCTGCTGCACGAAACCGCCAAAGCCTGGATCATCGAAGCCGGTGCCGGTGAAAACTGGCACGATCTGGTGACATGGACGCTGGAAAACGGCTACCCCGGCCTGGAAAACCTGGCCTTGATTCCGGGCACCGTCGGCGCCTCACCGGTGCAGAACATAGGCGCTTACGGCGTCGAGCTGCAAGACCGCTTTGACTCGCTGGACGCGGTAGATTTGATGAGCGGCCAGAGTTTCAGCCTGAACGCCGCGCAATGCGCTTTTGGCTACCGCGATTCGGTGTTCAAGCATGCGAGCGCGCCCGGCGAGGCGCCGAACGCCAAAGCTGTCGGCTTGAAAGACAAGGCGCTGATTACGCGGGTGCGTTTTGCGCTGCCCAAGGCGTGGAAGCCGGTGCTGGGCTACGCCGACATTGAAAAGAAAATGCTGGAGTCCGGCCAGAATCAGCCCGACGCGCTGCAGATTTACCACTGGATTTGCGAAATCCGCCGCGCCAAGCTGCCGGATCCGAAAATCATCGGCAACGCGGGCAGTTTTTTTAAAAACCCGACGGTGTCCGCCGAGCAGTGCGAAGACATCATCCAGCGCGAGCCCAAAATCGTTTATTACCAGCTCGCCGACGGCACGGTCAAGCTGGCCGCTGGCTGGCTGATTGACGCCTGCGGCTGGAAGGGCAAATCTATCGGCCACGCGGGCGTTTATGACAAGCAGGCGCTGGTGCTGGTGAACCGGGGCGGCGCTGACAACCCCGTCACCGGTGGCGAGGTGATGACGCTGGCCAAAGCGATTCAAACCAGCGTCTATGAACGCTTCGGCCTGCGGCTGGAGCCGGAACCTGTGGTGGTGTAAGTCTTTTCAGGCTTTCGCCCCTGATACTTTAGTTGTAAGAGGGTTGTTACCCTAACGTCATCATTTTGTAACAAAAATGAGACAAAGTTGGTATGTTGGCCTGTTTATCGTCAGCAATGAAAAAGGAACACCATCATGACTAAAGCTTCATCGGGAGAAATCAGCAACCAGGTACTGCATTTGGCGTCGTGGCCGCCCCTGTCCCGGCAGTGGCACGATACCGCCCCGCACATCACCCGCATCTGCGCCTTGCTGGCGCGCAGGCCATCGGTCGGAACGCTGATTCCTGTGATGCTGGACATTCCGCCGCACATTGTCCGTTCGCTGCTCGAAGCGCTGCATGCCAATGGCCACATTTATCCGGCTGCAGCCCTGCCAGTGAGGCGCTAATTTATGGAATGGACTATTTTGTTCATGGGGCCTGTGGGCGCGGGTAAAACCCAGGCCATCCAGAGCATTTCCGATATTGAGGTGCTCAATACCGATGTGGCCGCCACCGACGAGATTCGCCAGGTCAAATCGCGCACCACGGTTTCTATGGATGTCGGCGTGCTGAACCTGTCGGGCAACGACAAGCTGCGCCTGTACGGCGCGCCGGGCCAGGATCGCTTTGACTTCATGTGGGACATCTTGCTGCCGCAGGCCAAAGGGCTGGTGCTGATGCTGAACCACGCCAGCGCTGACCCGCTGGCCGAACTCGATCATTACCTGCAGGCCATTCGGGAGCGCGTGCCGGGCAACCGCCTGCCGCTTGTCATCGGCGTGACCCATGTGGACAAGAACCCGGCAACTCCGCTAAGCATCTACACCCAGCATCTGCAAGAAAAAGGCGTGCTGTTTTGCGGCGTGGTGCCGCATGTCATCGCGGTCGATGCGCGCATCCGCAACCATGTGCGCTACCTGCTGCTGATCATGGTGGCGCAGATGGAGATGGCCAAGCGCTTTCCGGTGGTGTCGGCCAGGGTGGCCGTGGCCGCACTGTGAGCCGCTAACGCAGAAATAACGGGGCTGGCAACGAAAAAAAGCCGCATGACTTTGCAGTGCATGCGGCTTTTTTTTGATTCAACGGGCGCTCGGGCTTACAGGTCAGTCCGCCCGCTCGGGCTGGGGTTTGCGGGCCACCGCTGCGCCCCGGATGCCAAACAATTGCGTCAGCACGCCCTCAATCTGCACTATCGACACGGGTTTGGACAAAAAGGCATTCATGCCCGCCGCCAGCGTGCGCTCACGCGTTTCATCGAAGGCGTCTGCGGTCACGGCGATGATGGGCACCGTCGCACCTGCGTCGCTGCCGCTGCGCAGCATCTGGGTGGCCTCCATGCCGTCCATGTTGGGCATGTGCAAGTCCATGAAGACCACATCAGGCGCGGCGCGGCGCACCTCGCGCACGGCCTGCTCGCCATCCTCGGCAAAACGGACCTGATGGCCCATGAGCTTGAGTATCACTTCCATAAATTTGCGGTTCACCGCCTGGTCTTCCGCCACGAGGATGTCCAGCCCCGGCGTACCTGGCTGGCGCCGGGGTATTGGCTGGGGTGCGGCAGGCGTCAGCACTGGCTGCGGCGCCTGCGCACAACGCATTTCAAGCTCAACCGTAAACACGCTGCCACGATGGGGCGCACTCTGAACCGTGATGTCGCCGCCCATCAGCCGCGCCAGACTGCGGGAGATTTCCAGGCCCAGTCCTGAGCCGCCATATTGGCGCGACGTGCTGGCGTCGCCTTGCGCGAAGCGCTGGAACAGGCGCCCCTGCGTGGCCTCGTCGATGCCAATGCCCTGGTCGCTGACGCGCAGCCGCAGCCGCACCACGGCGCCCTCCGTCAGAGCCTGCGGCGTACCGCTCACTTCGATGTCGAGCCTGATCTGCCCCTGGCTGCTGAATTTGATCGCGTTGGACAGCAGGTTTTGCAGAATCTGCTTGATACGCATGCCGTCGGCCTTCACCCACGCTGGCACGGCGGGCGACAGGTTGACCTGCAGCGTCAGTCCTTTGTTCTGGGCCATAGCGGCCATCAGGGATTCGACTTCGCGCAGCAGGCGGTGCAGGTCGATGTCGGTCGGGTCGATTTGAAGATTTTTCGATTCGAGCCTGGAGGCGTCCAGGATGTCATTGACGATGCACAGCAGGTGCTCGGCCGATTCGCGCGCGCTGAGCAGGTAGTCGGCCTGTTCGTGGCGCAGCTCCTTGGCATTGATCAGCGACAGCATGCCCAGTATGCCGTTCAGCGGCGTGCGCAGTTCGTGGCTCATGTTGGCCAGAAAAGCACTTTTGGCCACATTGGCGACATCCGCGCCGCGCAGGGCTTCGCGCAGTTTGAGGGCCGAGGTTTCAAGCTCGGACTTGCGGCTTTCCAGCGAGCGCACCTGGCGCAGCAGCAGCAGCGCGAACGCGATGGTCAGCAAGCCCTGAAAAATGTTCAGCCCAATGCTGATGCGAATTTGGTCGCGCGCGGCTTCGTTGCGGCTGCTCATGGTCTGCCCCATGAGCTTGATGGTGGTCAGCGACATGTCATGGATTGGGTCACCGAGAAATTCCATCTCGCGCCGCAGCCGGTTGATGACTTCCGGTGTCAAGGGGGTCGCCGAACTCTCCGATAGAAACGGATCGGCATGATCGACAAATTTTTTGATCAGCCCGACGGCATACACATGCTCGCGCTGAGGGGGAACCAGGCTGCTGATTTGATCGGGCTGCACCAGCGGGATGCGGCTGAGAAAAATCTCATAGCGCCTGCGCAGCGCGTCAGGCTCGATGTTTTGCGGGTAGCGCTCGGCCTGGCGCAGCTCGTCGCGCAACTGCATGAACTCCAGCTCAAGCTGGGAAAATATCCAGGAAATGTTTTCTTCGGTGTAATACACCGAGGTGTGGATCTGGCTGCTCTGGCGCACCTGTATCCAGCCGATGGCGGCAAAAACGGCAACAAGCAATGCTGTCACGACCAGCGCCCAGCGGCCGGAGGTTCCGGATGGCTGGGTTGAGTTTGGATTGGCTTCGGTCACTGAACTTCGAGAGCGCGAAGCTGCCAGGCTGAGCGGCTGTAGTAGCGCGTTGATTGAAGCTCGATGTTGGTCTCGAACGGGTAGATGATGAACAGCGGGCCTTTGTTGCGTATCGTCATGGGCTCGTCATCCATCAGGCGGGCGACGATTACCGTAAACTCCTGCGCATCCTCGACAGGAATTTCGACCTTGAAATTGTTCAGCGCCACGGCCTTGAGCGTCTTGCCCTGGGCGCCGACGGCCGCCAGCACGTCGCGCAGCAAAGGCCCGGTGAACTTCTTCGGCTCTGTGTACCACGGCGTCTTGGTCGTGAAACTGTGCTGGGGCAAGGCCGCCAGCATGGCCATGTCAAAGTCAGCCTGACCGCCCGCATTTTTGAGGCTGATGCTGCCGCTGATAGACAGAATCACCTTGTTTTTGGGCGCCTCCAGCGCATGCGCCGGACTCGCTAAAAACAAGGCTGCAGCACTCAAAAGACACAAGCGGCGGGTCAGGGACGAAGACATGGCGGTTCCTTCCTGTAAGTGATTTTTACGATAGTAAGCGATTGCTTGCTTACTTGTCGCCTTCTTCGTTCAGGTGCAGCAGATGGCCGCCGGTGCCCAGCGACAGCACGCCGCTCTTGGCGTAAATCGCCAGCTTGTCGCGCGTGTCGATGATGTCCAGATTGCGCATCGTCAGCTGGCCGATACGATCCAGCGGCGTGAACGCGCCTTCGACTTTTTCCATGCTCAGGCGCTCGGGCTTGTAGGTCAGGTTGGCCGATTCGGTGTTCAGAATCGAATAATCGTTGCCCCGGCGCAGCTCAATCGTCACCTCGCCGGTGATGGCGCTGGCGACCCAGCGCTGGGCGGTTTCGCGCAGCATGATGGCTTGCGAGTCAAACCAGCGGCCCTGGTACAAGAGGCGCCCCAGGCGGCGGCCACTGTCGCGGTACTGCTCGATGGGGTCTTCGTGGTGAATGCCCGTCACCAAGCGTTCGTAGGCGATGAACAGCAGCGCCAGGCCGGGCGCCTCGTAGATGCCCCGGCTCTTGGCTTCGATGATGCGGTTTTCGATCTGGTCGCTCATGCCCAGACCGTGGCGCCCGCCGATGCGGTTCGCTTCGAGAATCAGTTCGACCGGGTCGGCGTACTCGACGCCGTTGAGCGCCACCGGGCGGCCTTCTTCAAAGCGCACGCTCACTTCTTCGCGCTTGACTTCGACTTCGTCCTTCCAGAACGCCACGCCCATGATGGGCTGCACGATCTGGATGCCGCTGTTCAGGTGCTCCAGGTCCTTGGCTTCGTGCGTCGCGCCCAGCATGTTCGAGTCGGTCGAGTAGGCTTTTTCGGCGCTCATCTTGTAGCCGAAACCGGCTTGCGTCATGAAGGCCGACATTTCAGCGCGCCCGCCCAGCTCGTCGATGAAGAGCTGGTCGAGCCAGGGCTTGTAGATTTTCAGCGACGGGTTGGTCAGCAGGCCGTAGCGGTAGAAACGCTCGATGTCGTTGCCCTTGTAGGTCGAGCCGTCGCCCCAGATGTTGACATCGTCTTCCTTCATCGCGGCGACCAGCATGGTGCCGGTCACGGCGCGGCCCAGCGGCGTGGTGTTGAAGTAGGTCACGCCAGCGGTGCTGATGTGGAAGGCGCCGGCCTGCAGCGCGGCAATGCCTTCGGCGGCGAGCTGGGCGCGGCAGTCGATCAGGCGGGCCGCCTGCGCGCCGTACTCCATTGCCTTGCGCGGGATGGCGTCGTAATCGGGCTCGTCGGGCTGGCCGAGGTTGGCGGTGTAGGCGTAAGGGACGGCGCCCTTGAGCTTCATCCAGTGCAGCGCGGCGCTGGTGTCCAGGCCGCCGGAAAAGGCGATGCCGACTTTGTCGCCGACGGGGAGGTGTTGAAGAATGGTGGCCATGAAGGTTCCTGGTTGTCTGCGTGAGCGGGGCTGGCGTGAAGGACGCGAATTACGCGAAGTGGCAGATGTAGTGGTACGCCTCGGTGACGCGGATGTCGAATTTCGAGTTGCCGGGCACGCTGAAGGACTCGCCTGCGGCGGATTTCACCCATTCGTCGCTGCCTGCGAGCTTGTACTCGCAGGAACCGGCGACGCATTCCATGATTTCGGGCGCGCCGGTGTTGAAGGTCAGGCTGGCGGGCAGCACCACGCCGACGGATTTTTTCGTGCCGTCGGCCAGCGTGAAACCGTGGCTGACGCATTTGCCGTCAAAGTACACATTGGCTTGGGTCGTGATGCTCACGTTGTCGATTTTTTCGGTAGTCATGGAAGGTCTTTTGAACAGGGGAAACGCTGCATCCGGCAGGCGGGCAGAGCAAGCGGGGATTTTAGGGCAGGGCGCGCCGCGCCGCCTTGCCAGCCTTGTGCTGTGCAATGGATCTGGCCAGATGCGCCGCGTTCGCTGGCGTTGCCTATTCGGTAGTGAACGGAGTCCTTCGGCCAGGAGCTGGCGAAAGCCATTTCTAAGCTGCCTATTCGGCAGTGAACCAAGCGACGGCCAGTTCATCAAGCAACAGCGTTTTCTAAGCTGCCTACTCGGCAGTGAACTATGTGTTGCAGCGCCTGGTGTCGTTTGCCCATTTCTAAGCTGCCTACTCGGCAGTGAACTGTAGCTCGATCTGGCGCGTGGCCACGATCTTTTTCTAAGCTGCCTACTCGGCAGTGAACCTGATTCTAAATTACACAAGTCGCTGTCAAGATACAGATTTCCTGTCAAAAAGCCGCGCCTACCAAAAAATTGGGTGGCACGTAAGTTGTTGATTTTTAATGACGTAGTCATTTAGCGCCAAAGCCCGCGACAAAAAGCGCCAAAGCCAATGAAAATTAGCGCCAAAGCGCACGTTGCACTACTTGGAAAAACAAAAAAGCCGCACGTTCTATGAACTGTGCGGCTTTGTCTGTGGTGCCCGGGGCCGGAATCGAACCGGCACGCCTTTCGGCGGGGGATTTTGAGTCCCCTGCGTCTACCAATTTCACCACCCGGGCTAAAAGATGTGAAGAACGAAATTATGGCACAGTCACGGCTATGAAATTCCCAACAATTGAAGATGCGGTTGGAAAAACACCGCTAGTCGCCCTGCAGCGCATCGCTGCAGCCGAAAACGCCGCCCGTGGCAACGTCATTCTGGGCAAACTCGAAGGCAACAACCCGGCCGGTTCGGTCAAAGACCGCCCGGCGCTGGCCATGATCCGGCGCGCCGAAGAGCGCGGCGACATCCGGCCCGGCGACACGCTGATCGAGGCCACGTCGGGCAACACCGGCATTGCGCTGGCAATGGCCGCCGCCATCAAGGGCTACCGCATGATTCTGATCATGCCGGAAGACCTTAGCATCGAGCGCGCCCAGACCATGAAAGCCTTCGGCGCCGAGCTGATCCTCACGCCCAAAAGCGTCGGCATGGAAGGCTCACGCGATCTGGCCGAGCAGATGCAGCGCGACGGCAAGGGCCGCATGCTGGACCAGTTCGGCAACCCCGACAACCCGCTGGTTCACTACGAAACCACCGGCCCGGAAATCTGGAACGACACGGCAGGGCGCGTCACGCACTTTGTCAGCGCAATGGGCACGACCGGCACGATTACCGGCGTGTCGCGCTATTTGAAAGAAAAAAATCCGGCGATTCAAATCATCGGCGCCCAGCCCAGCGAAGGCTCACGCATTCCGGGCATCCGCAAGTGGCCCGAAGCCTATATGCCGAAAATCTACGACGCCAGCCACGTCGATCAGCTGGTGAATGTCAGCCAGGCGGACGCCGAAGACCTGTGCCGCCGACTGGCGCGGGAAGAGGGCATTTTTGCCGGTATTTCAGCGGCGGGCGCCTGCTGGGTGGCGCAGGAAATCGCCAAGACCGTCAAGGATGCGGTGATTGTGTTTGTCGTCTGCGACCGGGGCGACCGCTACCTGTCCACCGGCGTGTTCCCCGCCTGAATCCGGCCTGAAAGAAAAATAATGAACATCGACAAAGAAGTGGACGCACGCGGCCTGAACTGCCCGCTGCCAATTTTGAAAGCCAAAAAGGCGCTGGCCGACATGACGGGCGGCCAGCTGCTGCGCGTGGTGTGTACCGATGCGGGCTCGATCCGCGACTTTCAGGCGTTTGCCAAGCAGACGAAAAACGAGCTGGTGGAGCAGCAAACCGTGGGCGACGACTTCATCCACGTCTTGAAGCGGCGCACGGCGTAAGCGAGCGGCTGCCGGGCGCCGCGTCTTGCAGCGCCCGGCATGGCGCGGAGCCGGGCTACCTTCGATAAGGGCTTATTTCAGCCGCGCCAGCTGTTCGCGGATTTTCTCCAGCGTGGCGGTGAAGTCGCTCAGGCGCTTGCGCTCTTGCTCCAGTACCGCTGGCGGCACCTTGTTGACAAAGGCTTCGTTGGCCAGCTTGGCGTTGACCTTGACCAGCTCGCCTTCGAGGCGCGTGGCTTCCTTGCCCAGGCGCGCTTTTTCGGCAGCCACATCGACTTCCATGTACAGGCAGACGCGCGCTTCGCCAACCACCGCGACCGGCGCGGCCTGGGCGGCTGCGGCCCACTCGGTTTCGCTCTCGAAGACCTTGACTTCGCT
>JAPLPS010000147.1 GCA_026400075.1 Polaromonas sp. | reverse complement strand
GCGGCATTGCCGGGCACGTACCAGCGCTGGTAAAACGCACGCACATCGCCCGGCGTCATCGCGTCCAGGTCGCTCATCCAGCCGACGATTGGACGGCGGTAGGGCGAAGCCAGAAAGGTGACAGCGGCGGCCTGCTCGTGCAGCCGGGCGTGCGGCGAGTCGTCGGTGCGCAGGCGGCGCTCTTCCGTGACGACTTCAATCTCGCGCTTGAACTCGTCGTCCGGCCACTGGTTGTGGGCAAAGCGGTCGGCCTCCAGGCGCATCACCGCTTCTAGCTGGCTGGCCGGAATCTGTTGGTAATAGCCGGTGTTGTCTTGGCCGGTGAAGGCATTTTCCTGCCCGCCGAGTGCCGCTACCTGCCGGGAAAACTCGCCCGCCTTGACGCTGGGCGTGCCCTTAAACATCATGTGCTCCAGCGCGTGGGCCACGCCCGACGTGCCATCAACCTCGTCCATCGCCCCGACGCGCACCCACAGCATGTGCGCCACGGTGGGCGCGCGATGGTCGGGCTTGACGATAACGCTCAAGCCGTTGGCCAGCGTGAACTGCTGGGCCAGCGCGGACGATGCTGACGATGCTGACGATGCTGACGATGCTGGCGCGCCCGCCAAAGCAGGCGCCTGCGCCAGGGCTGCCGCATTCAGGCCCAGCGCCAGCGCGGCGGGCAGCAGCCCCGCCCGAAGCCAGTCGCCACGACGCCAGCAAGGATGTAGAAAATAATTCAAGACGACTCCCTTGGGGGGTTTTATAGAATGGTGGACTCTACAAGCTTATTCAATGTTCAGTTTCTTCAAAAAAAAATTACGCTCCGTCCTGTCGCCCTCGCCCGCCGACACGCCCGCTCTGCCCGATCAACCCGCTTCCGCAGCTGTGCCTGCGGCCAGCCAGGCGCCTGCCAGCCCAGCCACAGCCCCATCCACGCCCGCCACGCCCGCTGCACCACTCAAGCCGTCTGCGGCCAGCGGCGGCTCGCTGATTGGCAGCGCGCTGGTCACGCCGATTGACATCGACAAGGCCGTCGCCGCCGTCGTCGCGCCCGAGCGCCAGCGCTGGTTCAGCAAGCTGCAGGAAGGCCTGCGCAAGACCGGCTCCAGCATTTCCAGCGTCTTTACCGGCAGCCAGATCGACGAGCAGCTCTACGAAGACCTCGAAACCGCGCTACTGATCGCCGACACCGGCGTGCAGGCCACCGAATACCTGCTCGCCGACGTGCGCCGCCGCGTCAAGGAAGGCGGCATGACGCACCCGGTCGCCGTCAAAAATGCGCTGATTGAAGCCATCGCCACGCTGCTCAAGCCGCTGGAAAAACCGCTGGTCATCGGCGAATTCACGCCCACCGTCATCATGGTCACCGGCGTCAACGGCGCGGGCAAAACCACGTCGATTGGCAAACTGACGCGCCATCTGGCCAACGAAGGCGCATCGGTGCTGCTGGCCGCCGCCGACACCTTCCGCGCCGCCGCCCGCGAGCAGCTCAGCGTCTGGGCGGATCGCAACACGGTCGAAATCGTCAGCCAGGCGGGCGGCGACCCGGCCGCCGTCAGCTTTGACGCCGTCACCGCTGGCAAGGCACGCGGCAAGGACGTGGTGCTGGTCGATACCGCTGGCCGCCTGCCGACGCAACTGCACCTGATGGAAGAGCTGCGCAAAATCAAGAGCGTGGTGCAAAAAGCCGACGCCACCGCGCCGCACGAAGTGCTGCTGGTCATCGACGGCAACACCGGCCAAAATGCGCTGGCCCAGGTCAAGGCTTTTGACGAGACGCTGGGGCTGACCGGCCTGATCGTCACCAAGCTCGACGGCACGGCCAAGGGCGGCGTCCTCGCAGCCATCGCGCTGTGGG
>JAPLPS010000278.1 GCA_026400075.1 Polaromonas sp. | reverse complement strand
CGCCCACGACAACAGTGCGATGGATGGCTACGCCGTGCGCTGCGCCGACTGGCCGGATGCGGCGCTGCTGGACGGCGCGCCGCTCGACACCGCGCCGCTGCCGGTCAGCCAGCGCATTGCCGCAGGCAGCAGCGGGCAGACGCTGGCGCCGCTGTCGGTGGCGCGGATTTTTACCGGCGCGCCGATTCCGCCCGGCGCCGACGCCGTGGTGAGGCAGGAAGACTGCGAGGCCAGCGCGGCGGGCGTTCGCATCCGCGTGCGGCCCGAGACGGGCCAGTGGATTCGCCGCCGGGGCGAAGACGTGGCGGCTGGTGCGCTGGTCTTGCCGCGCGGAACCCGCTTGACGCCCGCCGCGCTGGGGCTGGCCGCCAGCATCGGTTTTGACCGGCTGCAGGTCGCGCCGCGCGTGCGCGTGGCTTTGCTCTCGACCGGCGACGAGCTGGTCATGCCCGGCGAAGTCGCGCCCGCCGACATGAAACCCGGCGCCATTTACAACTCGAACCGTTTCTTTTTAAAGGCGCTGTTAATGCGCCTGGGCTGCACCGTGACCGACCTGGGCATCGTCCCCGACCGGCTCGACGCGACCATCGCCGCGCTGCAGGGCGCCAGCGCGCAGCACGATGTGATTTTGACCAGCGGCGGCGTTTCGGTCGGCGAAGAAGACCACATCAAGCCCGCCGTGCAGGCGTTGGGCGAACTGAACCTGTGGCAAATCGCCATCAAGCCCGGCAAGCCTTTCGCCTATGGCCGGGTCGGCGCGGCGCATTTCATGGGCTTGCCGGGGAATCCGGTGGCGAGCTTTGTCAGCTTTTTGCTGCTGGTGCGGCCATTTCTGCTCAGGTTGCAAGGCGTGACCGACGTGGCGCCGAAAACGATGAAGCTGACGGCGCATTTCGACTGGCCCAAGGCTGACAAGCGGCGCGAATTCCTGCGCGTCAAGCACAACGCGGCGGGCGGGCTGGACCTGTTTGCCAACCAAAGCTCGGGCGTGCTCAGCTCGGCGGTCTGGGGCGATGGCTTGGTCGACAACCCCTCGGGTCGCAGCATCGCGCCCGAAGCCATCGGGCAGGCTGGCGAGGTGCGCGACACTGCCGCCGCCACGCTGGCCGACCTGCGCGACGAGTTGCTGGCCGCCAGCCCGGCGCATGCCGCCACGCTGGCGCGGGGCCGCTCAGTGCGCATGGCGCTGAACCACGTCATGAGCGACGAGTCCAGCGCGCTCAGCGAGGGCTGCGAAGTGGCGTTTTTTCCGCCGGTGACGGGGGGCTGATTCGGCAAATGCAGGCGGCTGGCGGCGTGATTCGGCCAGCCCGGCTGGTGGCAAAATCGCCCCATGTCATTACCACGCGTTTCCATCCAGACCGAAGATTTCAACCTCGCCGACGAGGTTGACAAGCTGCGCCACAACGACAAGCGCGTCGGCGCCATCTGCAGCTTCACCGGCACGGTGCGCGACCGCAATGACGGCTTGAGCGTCAGCAGCATGGAGCTGGAGCACTACCCCGGCATGACCGAAAAAGCCATCGAGGCGATGATTGACGAGGCCGTCAAACGCTTTGACATTTTCAACGCTAGAGTGGTGCATCGCGTCGGCCTGCTCCAGCCGCTCGACCAGGTCGTGCTGGTGGCCGTGACGTCAAAGCACCGGGGCGAGAGTTTCCGGGCCTGCGAATTTTTGATGGACTACCTCAAAACCCAGGCGCCGTTCTGGAAAAAAGAGCAAACGCCCGAAGGCGCACGCTGGGTCGATGCCCGCGTCAGCGACGACGCAGCGCTGGCCAAATGGGGCATTAGCGCATCCAACGCCTGAGCGGCGGCGCCGGAATTTGAACGGTTCAAGCGGCTTGACCTTCATCAAGTTCGCATTTATTCAGACCGCTTGAGGGCGTCACCGCCGCTTGCAAAGCGGCGCAAAAGCCCCAAGATTGCCGGTACAGACTTTTCCAAGTTCTACCGGAGTATTCATGCGACAAGACAAACTCACCACGAAATTCCAGGAAGCCTTGAGCGACGCCCAGTCGCTGGCTTTGGGCAATGACAACGGCTACATCGAGCCCGCGCATTTGCTCGCCGCGATGCTGCGCCAGGACGACGGGCCGCGAGCGCTGCTGGAGCGCGCCGGGGTCAACGTCAATGGCTTGACGCAGGCGGCTGACGCGGCGGTCAAAAAGCTGCCGCAGGTGCAAGGCCAGGATCAGATCAGCATCGGCCAGGACTTGGCCAAGCTGCTGCAGGCGACCGAAAAAGAAGCCATCAAGCGCAACGACCAGTTCATCGCAGGCGAGCTCTTTTTGCTGGCGCTGACGGACAGCAAGAGCGACGTGGGCCGCATCGCCAAGGAAAACGGCTTGACCCGCAAGGCGCTGGAAGCGGCGATTGACGCGGTGCGCGGCGGCCAGAACGTCAACAGCGCCGACGCCGAAGGCCAGCGCGAAGCGCTGAAAAAATACTGCATGGACTTGACCGAGCGCGCTCGTCTCGGCAAGCTCGACCCGGTGATTGGCCGCGACGATGAAATCCGCCGCGCCATTCAGGTGCTGCAGCGCCGCACCAAAAACAACCCGGTCTTGATCGGCGAACCCGGCGTCGGCAAGACCGCCATCGTCGAAGGCTTGGCCCAGCGCATCGTCGCGGGCGAGGTGCCCGATTCGCTCAAGGGCAAGCGCGTGCTGTCGCTGGACATGGCTGCGCTGGTGGCGGGCGCCAAGTTTCGCGGCGAGTTTGAAGAGCGGCTGAAAACCGTGCTGAAAGAGCTGGCCAAGGAAGAAGGCCAGACCATCGTTTTCATCGACGAGCTGCACACGATGGTCGGCGCGGGCAAGGGCGAAGGCGCGATGGACGCGGGCAATATGCTCAAACCCGCCTTGGCGCGCGGCGAGCTGCACTGCGTAGGCGCCACGACGCTGGACGAGTACCGCAAATACATCGAAAAAGACGCCGCGCTGGAGCGCCGTTTCCAGAAAATCCTGGTCGGCGAGCCGTCGGTGGAGGCGACGATTGCCATCCTGCGCGGGCTGAAAGAAAAGTACGAGCTGCATCACGGCGTGCAAATCACCGACCCGGCCATCGTCGCCGCCGCCGAGCTGAGCCACCGCTACATCACCGACCGCTTCCTGCCGGACAAGGCGATTGACCTGATCGACGAGGCGGCCAGCAAAATCAGCATCGAGCGCGACTCCAAGCCCGAGGTGATGGACAAGCTGGACCGCCGCCTGATCCAGCTGCAAATCGAGCGCGAAGCCGTGCGCCGCGAAAAAGACGAAGCCTCGCAAAAGCGCTTCAGCCTGATTGAAGACGAAATCGCCAAGCTGGAAAAGGAAATTTCCGACCTCGACGAAATCTGGCAGGCGGAAAAAGCCCAGGCGCTCGGCTCGAAAGATGTGATGGAAGAGATCGACCGCATCCGCTTCCAGATTGAGGATTTCACGCGCAAGGGCGACTTCAACAATGTGGCCGAGCTGCAATACGGCAAGCTGCCCGAGCTGGAAAAGCGCCTGAAACAAGCCCAGGCCACCGAGGCGAACAAGGGCGCGGACAGTGCGCCCAAGCTGCTGCGCACGCAAGTCGGCGCCGAGGAAATCGCCGAAGTCGTGGCCCGAACCACCGGCATTCCGGTCAGCAAACTGATGCAGGGCGAGCGCGACAAGCTGCTGCAGATGGAAGACAAGCTGCACGAGCGCGTCGTCGGTCAGGACGAGGCGATGAGCGCGGTAGCGAATGCGATTCGCCGTTCGCGTTCGGGGCTGAGTGACCCGAACCGGCCTACCGGCTCCTTTCTATTTCTTGGCCCGACGGGCGTGGGCAAGACGGAATTGTGCAAGGCGCTGGCTGGTTTCCTGTTCGACAGCGAAGACCATTTGATCCGCATCGATATGAGCGAGTTCATGGAAAAGCATTCGGTGGCTCGCCTGATTGGCGCGCCGCCCGGCTATGTCGGCTACGAAGAAGGCGGCTATTTGACCGAAGCCGTGCGCCGCAAGCCTTACAGCGTGCTGCTGCTCGACGAGGTGGAAAAAGCGCACCCGGATGTGTTCAACGTACTGCTGCAGGTGTTAGATGATGGCCGCCTGACCGACGGTCAGGGCCGCACGGTGGATTTCAAGAACACCGTGATTGTGATGACCAGCAACATCGGCTCGCCGATTATTCAGAGCATGGTCGGCCAGCCGACGGAAGACATCAAGGAAGCGGTGACGGACGAGCTGAAAAACTACTTCCGCCCCGAGTTTTTGAACCGCATTGACGAGGTGGTGGTGTTCCACGCGCTGGACGCGAAAAACATCGAGTCGATTGCGCGCATCCAGCTCAAGGTGCTGCTGGAGCGTCTGGCCAAGATGGAGCTGACGCTGGAAGTGTCGGAAGCGGCGATTGCCGAGCTGGCCAAAGTCGGGTTTGATCCGGTGTTTGGCGCCCGGCCTTTGAAGCGCGCCATTCAGCAGCGCATTGAAAACCCGCTGTCGAAATTGCTGCTCGAAGGGCGCTTCCCGCCCAAGAGCGTGATTCCGGTGGAAGTCGATCCGATTCGCGCGCCGGGCGTGTTCACGTTTCAGGCACCGGCGGGCTGAAGGGCGGCGGCTGTCCTCTGATTCGGCTGATTACAATCGCCCGAATCAACGATAGCGGGGTCACTCATTGACGGCAGTCAGGCGCAGAAAAATCTTCTACATCAGCGGCTTTGACCCGCGCGGCGCGGCTTTTTATCACAAGCTGTTTTGTGAAGAAGCCGAAAAGCAGTCCCTTGTGAGTGGTCACGCGCTGGAAGTCGGTCGCCGCAAACGTGACGGCCGCCTGTCCGAGCACTGGGAGGTGATCGGTCACTTTTCAGGCCAGGAGGTCAGCAATGACTATGTGTTTTTGCGCTGGGATGACCTGATTCGACGACACTGGACACGCACCTTGCCCGCCATCGTGGCAGAAGCTTTTTCGACGGTGACAGGCTATGCCCGCAGCGGCATGCTGCTATGTGCTTACCGGATGCGGATGGCGATGTTCCAGACCCTCGTCTACACCTCCGTTCTGATGACGGTTCTGGCGCTGGCCGCGCTGGGGCTGGGCGCGCTGGCGGCTTGGGGCGCGTCTGCCGCTCTTGGCTGGGCGCTCTGGGCTGCGCTGGCTGGCGGGCTGGTGACGATGCTGGCGGTGTTGTTTACCTGGCCCCTGATCGAGAAAAGTCTCAATCCGCTGTGGGCCTCACGCGCCACGACTTTTATCTTGGAACAGAGCCACAGCCGCGTCGCTGGACTCGATGACAAACTGGCCGCCTTTGCCGACCAGATTGTGGCGGCGGCGCAGGCGGCAGAGCATGACGAAATCATGGTGGTCGCGCACAGCAGCGGCGTGCAACTGGCGGTCTCCACGATGGCGCTGGCCTTGAAAAAATACCCGGAACTGGGCCAGCGCGGCGCGCCGGTTTCATTGCTGACGCTGGGCGGCAGCATTCCACTTTTGGCGCTGCTGCCGCAGGCGCAATTTTTTCGTGAGCGCCTGAAGGTGCTGGTCGAAGCCCGGCAGATTGTCTGGGTCGATGTGAACCAGACGACGGACTGGGTTTGCTGGGCTGCGCCAGGGCCGCGCCCCTTGCCGCGCTCGCCGCGCATCCACACCCTGTTTTCTGCAGCGCGTTATAAAGCGCTCAAACGCGACCAGTTGCGCCTTCATTTCCAGTACCTGATGGCGGGCGAGCAGGCGGGCGACTACGATTTCTTTGCCATCACCTGCGGCCCGGCAACTTTGGCAGCGTCTTTTTCTTCCTCACGTTCAGAAAGCGCCGCGCCTCATGCCTGAAACCTTCAAGCCGCCTTACCCGCCGCCGCTGGAAAAACGGGCGTCTTTTCTGACGCGCTTTATCCGCAGCCGCAAATGCTGGATCAGCACGCAATTTGAAGGCAGCTACCGGATGAAAATGGGGCATGTGCGCCTGCCCGGCATGGACAGCTACGTGTTCAACGAGCCGGAGCAGGTCAAGCGCGTCCTCAAGGGCGAATGGGAGAAGTTTCCGAAAAGCTGCCTGATGCACCGCGTCCTTGAACCGCTGCTGGGCGACAGCATTTTCACCACCAACGGCGCGGTCTGGAAACGCCAGCGCCGACTGATGGACATCGCCTTCGGCCAGGCGCGGCTGAAACAGGTGATGCCGCTGATGGCGCAGGCGGTCTCTGTCATGCTTGAACGCTTTGACCCGCTGGCTGAAAAAAGCGGCGTGCTGGCCGCCGATGTGGAGATGACCCATGTCACCGCCGACATCATTTTCCGCACGATCCTGTCGCGTGAACTCGATGGTGACGATGCGCTGGCTATTTTTGAGGAGTTCAACCGCTACCAGGAGGCCTCGGCCGGTATGGCCACGCTGGTGATGTTTCACCTGCCGGTCTGGCTGTCGCCGGGCCTGGAGTGGTTTCGCGCCAAGCGCTCGGCGAAAAAAATACGCTCTTTTTTGCAGGAAATCATTCTGCAGCGCTATACCGCGTACCAGCAAGGCGAGGCTGACAGCAGCAGCGACATTCTGGGCGCCTTGATGGAAGCGCGCGACCCTGAAGACGGCTCGGCCTTCAATTTCAAGGAACTGGTCGATCAGATTGCGATGCTGTTTCTGGCCGGGCATGAAACCTCGGCCAGCGCCTTGTCGTGGGCGCTTTATTTGATTGCCGCATGCCCGGACGTGCAGCAGCGCATGGCCGACGAAGTGCGCGAAGCGGTCGGCGACGGCGAGATTGAATTTTCCGATGTCAAGTCGCTGCGCTATACCTGGAACGTCTTTCGCGAGACGCTGCGGCTGTATCCGCCGGTCGGCTACTTCTCGCGCCAGGCCGCAGAAACCCACTGCGCCCGCGACAAAACGATACGCGCAGGCTCGTCCATCCTGATTTCGCCGTGGCTGATACAGCGCCACCGCCAGTTGTGGGACGACCCGGACGGTTTTGATCCCGACCGCTTCGAGCGCGAGGAAAGCAAGGAGGCTATCAAGCAGGCTTATCTGCCCTTCAGCGGCTGTGGCGCTGTCGCTGTCGGCGGGCGGCAGGGCGATTTGCAGCACAAAGTAAAAATCGCCCGGCGTCGTTCCCGGCAGGCCGCGCCCTTTCAGTCGCAGCTTGCCCCCGGTGCTTGAGTTGGCCGGGATTTTCAGTTCGACCCGGCCCGCTGGCGTCGGCACTTCGATTTTCGCGCCGAGTGCCGCCTCCCACGGGGCGACGGGCAGATCCATGTAAACGTCGTGTTTGTCCACCCGGTACAGCCGGTGCGGGCTGAAAGCGACTTCCAGATACAGATCGCCCGCTTCTGCCCCGCCCGCGCCCGGCGCGCCTTGACCGGCCAGGCGGATGCGCTGGCCGACGCGCACGCCCTTGGGAATGCTGAACGTGATCTGGTGCTGGTGCATCGCCGTATGGCCCCGGCTGTCCATCTCGGGCACCTGCAGGTTCACGGTGCGGGTGGCGCCGTGGTAGGCGTCTTCCAGGTCGATCTGGATTTTGGCGTGGTGATCCCGGCCTTTGGCGCTGTGCCCGCCCGCTCTGCCAGCGCCCTGGCTGGCAAAGCCTTGCCGGAACAGGGTTTCAAAAAAATCGCTGTAATCGCCATCGGCGCCGCTGCCGAACTCCCGCTCGAAACCCCGGCCTGCGCGCTCGGCGCCGGTGTTCCACTGCGGTGGCGGGCGGAAATCCTGGCCTGCTTTCCAGTTTGCGCCGAGCTGGTCGTAGGCGGCGCGCTTTTCCGGGTCTTTCAGCACCTCGTAGGCTTCGCCGATTTCCTTGAAGCGCGCCTCGGCATTTTTTTCCTTGCTGATGTCGGGGTGAAACTGGCGCGAGAGCTTGCGGTAGGCGCGCTTGATGTCCTCGGGCGCTGCGTCGCGGGCCAGGCCCATGATCTTGTAGTAATCCTTGTATTCCATGAACGACCTTCAAAAAACGCCAGCGCCCAGTCTGACACAGGGCGCGATTCGCATCAACTCAGCAAGCGTGGCAAACGGTAACGGGCCGGGCCGCTGGCGGCGCTCTACACTTGCCGCCATGAAAGCCAGCCATATTGCCCCGTTTTTTGAAACCCTCAAGGCCGCGAATCCGAGGCCGGAGACCGAACTGGAGTACACCAGCGCCTTTGAATTGCTCGTGGCCGTGCTGCTGTCGGCGCAGGCCACCGATGTCAGCGTGAACAAGGCCACGCGCACGTTGTTTCTGGTCGCCAACACGCCGCAAAAAATCCTCGATCTGGGTCTGGAGCCGCTGGAAAGTTACATCAAGCGCATCGGCCTGTATCACACCAAGGCCAAAAACCTGCTCGCCACCTGCCAGATGCTGGTGGAGCAGCACGGCGGCCAGGTGCCGCGCAGCCGCGAGGCGCTGCAGGCGCTGCCCGGCGTGGGCCGCAAGACGGCCAATGTGGTGCTGAACACCGCGTTTGGCGAGCCGACAATGGCGGTGGACACGCATGTGTTCCGCGTCAGCAACCGCACCGGGCTGGCGCCGGGCAAGAATGTCCACGAAGTCGAGATGAAGCTGCTCAAGCGCATTCCGCCCGAGTATTTAAACGACGCGCACCACTGGCTGATTTTGCTCGGGCGCTATGTCTGCACGGCGCGCAAGCCGCTGTGCTGGCAATGCGCCGTCGCGCCTTTTTGCGATTTCAAGCCGAAAACCGAAGCGGGCCGCTAACCGGCTTGGCCGGAAATACGCTGGCCTGGCTCAGATTCTTTTTTATTCGCACCGCACATCCAGGAGACCCCGTTTTATGAACCGTTTGAATTTCCCCCGGCGCCGCCCGGCCTTTTTCGTGGCCACCGCCGTCCTTTTTCTGAGCGCCTGCGGCTGGGCCAGCAGCGAGGAAATCGGCGCCGTCGATACCGTCTTCAAGTTCATCGGGCCAGACCACAAAATTGTCGTCGAGGCTTACGACGACCCGAAGGTCAGCGGCGTGACCTGCTATGTCTCGCGCGCCAAGACGGGCGGCATCAAAGGCGCGTTCGGCCTGGCCGAGGACAAGGCCGAAGCCTCGATTGCCTGCCGCCAGACCGGCGTCATCAGCTTTGCCAAGCCGCTGGAAAAGCAGGAAGAGATGTTCAGCGAGCGCATTTCGCTGGTGTTTAAAAAGCTGCGCGTCATTCGCATGGTGGACGCCAAGCGCAACACGCTGGTCTATCTGACCTATTCAGACCGGCTGATTGAAGGTTCGCCGCAAAACAGCGTGACCGCCGTGCCGGTGCCCGCCGGAACGGCGATTCCGGTGAAATAGACGCTGAAGTTTTGATGTCCACTCTTCTTAAATTCCCGGTCGATGAGCGCGAGGTGGAATTGAGCGCCATCCGGGCGCAGGGCGCGGGCGGGCAAAACGTCAACAAGGTTTCGAGCGCGCTGCATTTGCGCTTTGACATTGCCGCCTCGTCGCTGCCCGATGAGATCAAGGCGCGCCTGCTGGCCCTGAGCGACAGCCGCATCACCCAGGAAGGCGTGCTGGTGCTGAAGGCGCAGCAGCACCGCACCCAGGAGATGAACCGGCTCGATGCCTTGAACCGCCTGCAGCAAATCGTTGACGGGGTTTCAAATCCGCCGAAAGCGCGCCGCGCCACCAAGCCGACTTATGGTTCGCGCCAGCGCCGCCTCGAAGGCAAAAGCCAGCGCTCGGCGACCAAGGCTTTGCGCGGCCGGGTGAGCGGCGCGGGCTGAAACCGCTGGCGCCGTTCAGGCTGTGACGCTGGACGCGTTGAGGGCGGGCAGCGCTT
>JAPLPS010000263.1 GCA_026400075.1 Polaromonas sp. | reverse complement strand
CACTTTCAACTCGGGGAAATCTCGGCGCAGCGGCTGCATCACTTGGTCGATGAACACGGCTTCGCGGTCAAACACGTCGATGGCCGGATCCGTCACCTCCCCATGCACCAGCAGCGGCAAGCCAGCGCGCTGCATGGCTTCCAGGGTGGCGTAGGTTTTGCGGATGTCGGTCACGCCCGCGTCGCTGTTGGTGGTCGCGCCCGCCGGGTACAGCTTGACGGCAACCACGCCTGCGTCCTTGGCGCGCTTGATTTCGTCGGCGGCCAGGTTGTCGGTCAGGTACAGCGTCATCAGCGGCTCAAAAGCCACGCCTGGCGGCACGGCGGCCTGGATGCGCGCTTTGTAAGCCAGCGCCTGGGCGGCGGTAGTCACCGGCGGGCGCAGGTTCGGCATGATGATGGCGCGGCCAAACTGCGCGGCCGTGTGCGGCACGACAGTGCTGAGCGCGTCGCCGTCGCGCACATGCAGGTGCCAGTCGTCCGGGCGGGTCAGAGTGAGAGAGGAAACAGGAGTCAAGGTGGCTGAAGTCATAGGCTGAATTGTCGCACCGGCGGCGGCGTCCCGGTGCTGTGTGGTCTGTGCAAGCGCGCGCAAAAAAGCCCCTGCGCGAGGGGCTTTTTGTCAGCAGCGCAGATGCGGCGCGTTCAGTGTTGAAGAATCTTGTTCAGGAAATCCTTGGTGCGCGCCTGGCGGTTTTCCGGGTGGCCGAAAAATTCCGTCTTCGAGCAGTCTTCCAGAATGCGCCCGCCCACGTCCATGAAGATCACGCGGCTGCCGACCTTTTTGGCAAAACCCATTTCGTGCGTCACCACCATCATCGTCATGCCGTCATTGGCCAGGCCCATCATGCAGTCCAGCACCTCGCCGACCATTTCCGGATCCAGCGCCGAGGTTGGCTCGTCAAACAGCATCGCAATCGGGTCCATGCTCAGCGCGCGGGCAATCGCCACGCGCTGCTGCTGGCCGCCCGAGAGCTGGCCGGGGAACTTGTCCTTGTGCGCCATCAGGCCCACGCGGTCCAGGTATTTCAGGCCCAGCGTTTTGGCCTCGTCGGGCTTGCGGCCCAGCACCTTGATCTGCGCCAGCGTCAGGTTGTCGGTCACGCTCAGGTGCGGGAACAGCTCGAAATTCTGGAACACCATGCCGACGTGGCTGCGCAGCTTGGGCAGGTCGGTTTTCGGGTCATGCACGGCCTGGCCGTTGACGAAAATCTCGCCTTTTTGAATCGGCTCCAGCGCGTTGATGGTCTTGATCAGCGTCGATTTGCCCGAGCCCGACGGGCCGCAAATCACCACCACTTCACCCTTGTCAATGCTGGTGCTGCAGTCGTTGAGCACCTGCACCGGGCCATACCATTTGGACACGTTTTTTAATTCGATCATCTTCATTTGTTTTCTCCAGTGGACTCAGCGAATGATGGCAATTCGGGTGTTGAGCCGTTTAACCAGGTAAGACATGCCGTAGCACATCACGAAATAAACCACAGCGGCCAGCAGGTAAGCCTCTTCGGTGCGGCCATAAATCTTGCCAGCGGTCGTGAAGCCCTTGAGCAGGTCGTAAGCGCCAATGGCATACACCAGCGAGGTGTCCTGAAACAAGATGATGGTCTGCGTCAGCAGCACCGGCACCATGTTGCGAAACGCCTGCGGCAAGATCACCAGCCGCATGTTCTGGGCGTAAGTCATGCCCAGCGCCCGCCCGGCGTTGACCTGGCCACGCGAGATTGACTGGATGCCAGCGCGCATGATCTCGCTGAAATAAGCCGCCTCAAAGGCCACAAAGGTAATCATGGCCGAGATTTCGGCGCGGTGATTGCTGCCGCCCGGAATCAGCTCATAGAAGGACGTGGGCACCAGCAGGAAGAACCACAAAATTACCATCAGCAGCGGCACCGAGCGCATGCCGTTGACGTAAATCGTCGCCGGAATCGTCAGCGCCTTCTTGCCCGACAGGCGCATCAGCGCCAGCAGCGTGCCCAGCAAAATACCGCCGAGCGTGGCAACCACCGTCAGCTGAACGCTGAAAATAAAGCCGTTCTTGACGAACTTGGAAATAATTTCCCAGTTGAAAAAACTCAGGTCGAGTCCCAGCATGTCAGTGTCCTCCGCCTGTTGATCCGGCAATCACCATGCCGGGAATCTGCATTTTCTTTTCCGCAAAAGCCATGATGCGATTCACCGCAAAAGCGGACATCGCATACAGCGCCGTCACGGCGATATACACCTCGATGCCGCGTGAGGTCTCTTCCTGCGTCTGCATCGCAAACATCGTCAGCTCGGCAATCGACACGGCAAAGGCTACTGACGAGTTCTTCAGCAGGTTCATCGACTCGCTGGTCAGCGGCGGCAAAATCATGCGAAAGGCCATCGGCAAAATCACATAGCGGTAGGTTTGCGCGGTGGTAAAACCCAACGCCATGCCCGCGTAACGCTGGCCACGCGGCAAGGCCTGAATGCCCGCGCGCACCTGCTCGGCAATCCGCGCCGAAGTGAAAAATCCCAGCGCCAGCACCACCAGCACAAAGCCGGGCACCTGCATCATTGCGGGAAACACCTTGGGCGCGACAAAGTACCACAGGAAAATCTGCACCAGCAGCGGGATATTGCGAAACAGCTCGACCCACACATTGCCCAGGCGCACCAGCCTGGGGCTATTGGGCAGCGTGCGCAGCGTGCCCATCAGGGCGCCCAGCAGCATGGCGACGACCCATGAAAGGCCAGCCACGGACAGCGTCCAGCCCCAGGCGTCCAGCATCAACTGCCAATAGGTGCGGCCGCTTCCGTTATCGTTTAAAAAAAATGTCCAGTCCAGGTTCATGGCGGCTCCAGTCTCAAGTTTTGCGCTAGGGAAAAATAAATTGTGGCGGGGATCAAAAACAACAAACCCCGCCCAAATCCTCAGCAGCGGGGTTTGCAGGGATCACAGGCCAGAATTATTTGGCGGCGTAAGACTCCACCGGCTTGTCGTTCGGCGTCGCCCAGGCCGCCTTGATGCTCACGCTGGGGGGCAAGCCGACGCGCACATTTTTCGGCGGAATCGGCTGCACAAACCATTTGTCATAGATCTTGGCCATCTCGCCGGACTTGATCATCGTCTGGATGGTGTCGTCGCCGAGCCTCTTGAACAGCGCGTCGTCCTTGCGGATCATGATCGCGATGGGCTCGACGCTGAGCACTTCGCCGACGATCTTGATGTCAGCCGGATTCTTGGAGGCGGCAATATTGCCCGCCAGAATCGAGCCATCCATCACGAACGCATCGGCGCGGCCCGATTCGAGCAGCAGAAAGCTGTCCGAGTGGTCTTTGCCATAGACTTCCTTGAACTCAAGGCCGGTGGCGCGCTTGTTTTTGCGCAGCGTCTGCACCGAGGTGGTGCCTGTCGTGGTGGCGACGTTTTTGCCGCCCAGCTGGGCAATCGAGGTGATGCCTGAATTGGCCTTGACGGCAACCCGGACTTCCTCGACGAAGGTGGTGTTCAGAAAGGTCACATCCTTCGCGCGGGTCGCGTTGTTGGTGGTCGAGCCGCACTCGATATCGACGGTGCCGTTTTGCACCAGCGGAATGCGGTTTTGCGAAGTCACCGACTGGTATTTGACTTCGAGCTTGCGGCCTGCAGCCTTTTCAAGATTGGCCAGGATGCGGCTGCAGATTTCGACGTGGTAGCCGACATATTTGCCATCGCCCAGGGTGTAGGACAGTGCGCCGGACGAATCACGAACGCCCATCGTGACGACGCCGGAGGCCTTCACCTTGGCGAGCGTGTCGGTGGCCTGGGCAAATGCAGCGCCGCCAGCCAGCAGGGCAACGGACAGGGCAACTAGCTTAAGCTTCATGGTATCTCCAGTAATGAATGAAATAATTGACGGACAATTTCTAACGGGCCAGACAAGCAGTCTTTATGCCAGATTTTGACTGCACCGCGCATTGCGGCCTGAAAATGTCAGGAAACCGCAGGGGTAAGCGGGGTATTAGATGACAGACAAGCGTCAAAATTTGAACGTCCCGAACTTTAAATTTTGAGACTCAAAAATACCAATGCTGTTTCGGGCCACGGTTATGCATTTTTTTCATGACCACATAGGGTAAACACTCAGTTGCGGCAAAATCAGGGTTTTTACCGAGGTTCAGGCGCTGGAGCGACCCGGCTGGCGGCCTTGCTTTTCGGCGCGGGCGGCAACTGTAGATAGAGCCACAAGGCCTGAGCCTGCGTCTTGGCGACTTTTTTGACAGTGGGCCGCTCGCGATAAACGCGCAGATCCAGCGTCATCTCCAGACCGCTGCCAGCCCTGACCAGCTTCTTGGCGCGCAGCTCTTTTTTCACCGAGCTGATCGGCAAAAAGGCCACGCCGTGGCCTTCAATCGCCATCGCTTTCAAACCTTCGGCCATGTCGGTTTCATAAACGCGGTCCAGGTGAATGGCCATAGGCGCCTGCTTCAGAATCAGCGCCACCATGCGCGCCAGGTAGGCGCCCGGCGCGTAGCCCAGATAGGGCAGCGGCTTGCCGACGCTGCCCGGCAGAGCGAATTCGGGCAAGCCCAGCGCGTTCGGGCGGCAAAACGGCGCCAGCACTTCCTGGCCCAGCGAGACCATTTCATAGCGCTCGGGATCGAGCTGAAACGGCTGCGAGTCGTGGTGGTAGGAAATCAGGAAGTCGCAGTTTCCCTCCATCAGGCGCAGCACGGCGTCATGCACATTGAGCGCAATCAGGCGGCTTTTGAGCGGGCCGAACTTCTCGCGCAGGCTGCTGACCCAGGCCGGGAAAAACGTGAACGCCAGCGAATGCGGCACGGCGAATTCAATGAAATCCTGCCCGGCCGAGCTGTGGCCGCGCAGCATCGCCCGCGTGGACTGCAAGCCCTGGAGCATTTCCAGCGACTGGGTGTAGAGCGTCTGCCCGGCCGGTGTCAGCCGCGTCGGGTAGGAACTGCGGTCCACCAGATCGGTGCCCGCCCAGGCTTCGAGCGCCTGGATGCGCCGCGAAAACGCGGGCTGGGTAACATGCCGCAGCTGTGCTGAACGGCTAAAACTGCGGGTATCCGCGAGAGAGACAAAATCTTCGAGCCATTTGGTTTCCATGCGCGATTATCCAGCGCCGGATCCGCCCGGATGGCACAGAAAGCATAGGGAATGTCCCAAGTCAGGCTACAGCTGGCCGCAAGCCATTTACCAGACCAGAACCCCAAACCGCGCGCCTGAGAGTAGAGTGAAGCTTCCACACAGGAGGCTTTCATGTCCGAACATACCTACAAGGTCATTGAACTCGTTGGCTCGTCCGCCACCGGCACCGATGACGCGATCCGCAACGCCATCGCCAAGGCGGCGCTGTCGGTCAAAAACATGGACTGGTTTGAAGTCGTTGAAACACGCGGCCATCTGGTTGATGGCAAGGTCGCGCATTTCCAGGTGACGCTCAAGGTCGGCTTCCGGCTGCTGGACGACGCGGCTTGAGGCGCCCCGACTACACACCCGCTTCGTCCAGAATCCGTTCGCTGGCCTGCTGCTGTAGCGCCCACATCTCGGCGTAGCGCCCGTTCGCCGCCAGCAGTTCGGCGTGGTGGCCGCGCTCGATGATGTGCCCGCCGTCCATCACCAAAATCTCGTGGGCATCGACCACGGTTGACAGCCGGTGCGCAATCACCAGCGTGGTTTTGTTTTGCGCGGCGGTGCGCAGCTCGCTTTGAATCGCGCGCTCGTTGGCCGAGTCCAGCGCCGAAGTGGCTTCGTCAAAAATCACCACCGGCGGGTTTTTCAGCAGCGTGCGGGCAATGGCCACGCGCTGCTTTTCGCCGCCCGACAGCTTTAAACCGCGCTCGCCGACCCGCGTCTGGTAGCCCAGCGGCGTGGCGGCGATGAAGTCGTGGATGCGGGCGGCTTTGGCGGCCTCTTGCACCTCGGCGTGCGTGGCGCCGGGTTTGCCGTAGGCGATGTTGTATTCGACCGTGTCGTTGAACAGCACCGTGTCCTGCGGCACGATGCCGATGGCCTGGCGCACGCTGGCCTGCGTCACCTGCTTGATGTCCTGCCCGGCAATCGTGATGCGGCCCTGCTGCACGTCGTAAAACCTGAACAGCAAGCGCGCCAGCGTGGACTTGCCCGAGCCGGACGGGCCGACCACCGCCACGGTCTTGCCGCTGGGAATCTCGAAACTGATGTCGTGCAATATCGGGCGCGCCGGGTCGTAGGCAAAGCTGACGTTTTCAAAACGCACGGGGGCGTTTAGTCCGCCGCTCAAAGTGCCGCCTTGGCCACCGTTCAAACCGCCATTTAGCCCACCATTCAGAGCGCCGTCCAGCCCATCACCTTGAGTGTTTGCCGCTGACAG
>JAPLPS010000266.1 GCA_026400075.1 Polaromonas sp. | reverse complement strand
CAAACAGGGTTTTTTTGATGTCCAGGCGCTCGACGATGGCTTCGACGACCAGGTCGCAGCCTGCCAGATTGGCCAGCGTGGAGGCCACTTGCAGCCGCGCCTTGTGGGCGCTGGCGGCGTCGGCGGTGATGCGGCCTTTTTCGGCCAGCTTGTCCCACTGGGCGCCAATGGCGGTGCGGGCTGTTTCGGCGGCGCCCGCCTGGGCGTCCATCAGGCAGACGGTGCTGCCCGCCTGGGCGGCGATCTGGGCAATGCCCCGGCCCATCGCGCCGGTGCCGACAATTCCAACGGTTTTGTAAGTCATTTATTTGGTTTGAATGAGGGCCGAGCGGCCCGTGAATCTGATGCAGGCCTAGGCGCTGCGCCGGTGTTAACGCCTGACCTGCAGCGCGCCGGGGTTGACGATGTTGGTCGGCGTGCCCTTCATGAAATTGAGAATATTGTCAAAAGCGGTGCCGAAATACGCTTCGTAGCTGTCTTGTTCGACGTAGCCAATATGCGGCGTGCAGATGCAGTTTTCCAGCCGCAGCAGCGCATGGCCCTGCAAGATCGGCTCGGATTCAAACACGTCAATGGCGGCCAGACCGGGGCGGCCCCGGTTCAGCGCGGCAATCAGGGCGTCTGGCTCCAGCAGCTCGGCGCGCGAGGTGTTGACCAGCAGCGCCGTCGGTTTCATGCGCGACAGGTCTTCGAGCTTGACGATGCCGGTGGTGTTGTCCTTGAGCCGCAGATGCAGGCTGAGCACGTCGCATTCCTGAAAGAAGCTGTTTTTGTCGGTGGCGGTCTCAAAGCCATCGGCCCTGGCGCGCTCGCGCGAGGCTTCGCTGCCCCAGACCAGCACGCGCATGCCGAAAGCGCGGCCATACCCGGCCACGATCTGGCCGATCCGGCCATAGCTCCAGATGCCCAGCGTCTTGCCTTTGAGGATGGTGCCGAGGCCGAAATTCACCGGCATGGAGGCGGCCTTCATGCCCGCTTGCTGCCAGGCGCCATGTTTTAAATGCGACATGTACTGGGGAATCCGGCGCACGGCGGTCATGATCAGCGCCCAGGTCAGCTCGGCGGGCGCAATCGGCGAGCCCGTGCCATCAGCCACGACAATGCCGCGCTCGGTGCAGGCGGCCACATCGACATGGGCGCCGATATGGCCGGTCTGGACAATCAGCTTGAGCTTGGGCAGCTTTTCGATCACCTGGCGCGTCAGGTGGGTGCGCTCGCGGATCAGCACGATCACGTCGGCATCCTTGAGCCGCACGGTTAGCTGGCCTGTGCCTTTGACGGTGTTGGTGTAAACCTTGGCCTGGTAGGCCTCCAGCTTCGAGGCGCATGCCAGTTTGCGCACGGCATCCTGGTAGTCGTCGAGAATCACAATATTCATGGTATTCAATTTCTTTTTGATTTCTTCTTGATTCACTGATTTAAATCAGTATTCTTTGATTTTCGCATTACGCTGGATGGGAATGCAGGCGTTTCGACGCCAGCGTTGCAAAACTGCTAATTTCCCATGAAAACATTGTCGTTGATGCGTGCCCTGGCTTGCCCGGAGCCGCCCATCAGCCCCGCTATTCAGGAGACAACATGACCACCAATGACCTGCCGCCGCTGGCCCCGACCCGCCTGGACGCCGCCTGGCTGGAAGCACACTGGATGCCCTACACCGGCAACCGCAATTTCAAAGCGAATCCGCGCATGATCGTCGGCGCGCAGGGCTGCCATTACACCGACAGCAACGGAAAAAAGATTTTTGACGGCCTCTCGGGCCTGTGGTGCAGCGGGCTGGGCCACGGCCGCGCCGAGCTGACCGACGCCGTCACCCGCCAGATGAGCACGCTGGACTACTCGCCCGCCTTCCAGTACGGCCACCCGCTGTCGTTTGCGCTGGCCAACAAGCTCAAAGAACTGACCCCGGCGGGGCTGGACTACGTGTTTTTCACCGGCTCCGGCTCCGAGTCGGCCGATACCTCGCTGAAAATGGCCCGCGCTTACTGGCGCGCCAAGGGCCAGGCCAGCAAAACGCTGCTGATTGGCCGCGAAAAGGGCTACCACGGCGTTAACTTTGGCGGCATCTCGGTCGGGGGCATTGCCGCCAACCGTAAGGTGTTTGGCCAGGGCATTGCCGCCGACCACATTGCCCACACCCAGCTCGCCAGCAACGCATTTTCACGCGGCATGCCGGAAAAAGGCGCGGAACTGGCCGACGACCTGCTGCGCCTGATCACGCTGCACGACGCCAGCAACATTGCCGCCGTCATCGTCGAACCGTTCTCGGGCTCGGCGGGCGTGGTGATTCCGCCGCAGGGCTATTTGCAGCGCCTGCGCGAGATTTGCACCGCCCACAACATCCTGCTGATTTTTGACGAGGTCATCACCGGTTTTGGCCGCTGCGGCTCCTGGACTGGCGCCGAAGCCTTTGGCGTCACGCCCGACATCATGAACGTCGCCAAGCAGATCACCAACGGCGCGCAGCCACTGGGGGCGGTGCTGGCCAAAAAGGACATTTACGACACCTTCATGGCGCAAGGCGGGCCGGACTACCTGCTCGAATTTGCCCACGGCTACACCTACTCGGCGCACCCGGTCGCCTGCGCCGTCGGCCTGGCGACGCTGGAACTGCTGGAGCGCGAGAACAGCGTGGCCGAGGTCAAGGCGCTGGCGCCGTATTTTGAGAACGCGGTGCACAGTCTCAAAGGCACGAAACATATCACCGACATCCGCAACTACGGCCTGGCCTGCGGCATCACCATCGACGCCGTGCCGGGCGAGCCTGCGCGCCGCCCTTACGAAATCGCCATGAGCATGCTCGACAAGGGTTTTTACGTGCGCTATGGCGGCGACACGATTCAACTGGCGCCGCCCTTCATCAGCACCCCGGCGCAGATCGACAGCCTGATCAACGCGCTGGGCGAATCCATCCACCAGACCGCCTGAAGAATCTCTTTAAGACAAATCGAGCTGTAGCCCTCGCAGACTATGCGTGGGCAGCTACTCAATTAATAGCAATACCCACACCGGAAACCACCGCATGAACACCCCCACGCTGATCCAGCACCTGATCAATGGTCAATCCACCCCCGGCGGCCAGCGCACCCAGCCGGTGTACAACCCGGCCACCGGTCAGGTCATTGCGACCCTGCAACTGGCCGACAAACTCACGGTCGAGCAGGCCATTGCGTCAGCCCACGCCGCCTAACCGGCGTGGCGTGCCACACCACCGCTCAAGCGCGCCCGCGTCATGAGCAAACTCAAACACCTGCTGGAAGAAAACGCCGACGCCATCTGCGCGCTCGTCACCGCCGAGCACGGCAAGGTGCTGGCCGACGCGATGGGCGAGCTGCAGCGCGGCATTGAAAACGTCGAATACGCCAGTTACGCC
>JAPLPS010000057.1 GCA_026400075.1 Polaromonas sp. | reverse complement strand
CAGCCGCCATCGCCAGCGCCTGTTCGGGCGATACGCCCGCACGGGTGCGAATCTCACCGAGCACAAAAGCGTCCCGCGTCAGCGTGCCGGTCTTGTCAAACACCACCGTGTCCACGGCGGCCAGGCTTTCCAGCGCCTGCAAGCGGCGCACCAGCACGCCCTGCCGCGCCAGCGCACCGGCACTGGCCAGCATCGCCGCCGGTGTCGCCAGCGACAGCGCGCAGGGACAGGTGACGATCAGCACCGCCACCGCCACCATCAGCGCGTGGCCGGGGTCATGGCGCCACCAGTAGGCACCCGCCCCGGTGGCGGCGACCAGAACAAACAGCAAAAACGGCTTGGCAAAACGATCCGCCAGCTGCGCCAGCTGCGGCTTGGAAGTCGAGGCGCTTTCCATCAACGCGACGATCTGGGCAAAGCGCGTGTCGGCGCCGGTGTGCTCGACCTGCACCAGCACGGCGGCGGACAGGTTGTGGCTGCCCGCAATCACGGCGCTGCCCGCGCTGCGCGGCAGCGGGCGCGATTCGCCGGTCAGCAGCGACTCGTCGGCCAGCGTCGCACCTTCGAGAATCAGGCCGTCAGCCGGAAAGGCTTCGCCGGGCAGCACGCGAATCACATCGCCCGCGCCCAGGCGGCGCACCGCTACCCGCTCGAACACGCTGTCGGCGCCGCGCCGCTCAACGCTGTCGGGCAGGCGGTTCATCAGCGCCTCCAGCGCCCCGGCGGTGCGGTCGCGCAGGCGCAACTCCAGCCAGCGCCCGGTCAATAGGAAAAAAACGAACATCGTGAAGGAGTCGAAATACACCTCCTTGCCAAAAATTCCGGTCGGCTCAAACGTGCCCAGCGAACTGACAACAAAGGTAATCAGCATGCCCAGCGCCACCGGCAGATCCATGCTGACGCGCCGATGACGCAGGTCACGCAGCGCATTGGCAAAAAACGGCGCGCAGGCAAACAGCAGCACCGGCATCGACAGCACCCACGAAGCCCAGCGCAGCAGCTGCGCCGCCTCCGCTGACAGGTCGCCCGGATCGGCGATGTAGGCGGGCCACGCGTACATCATCACCTGCATCATGCACATGCCGGCCACGCCCAGACGCCACAGCGCCTGACGCGTCTCGGTGCGCCGCCGCTCGCTGGCAAACGCGTCGTTGGCCGGCACCGCCGGATAACCAGCCCGCGCCGCCGCCTGCATCCAGTCCGAGGGCTTGACGGCCTGGTCTGACCAGACAATGCGGCCCCGGTGGCTGGCCGCGCTCACATCGACCGACAGCACGCCGGGAATGCGGCGCAGCGCGTCTTCAATCGTCAGCGCGCAGGCGGCGCAGTGCATGCCGTCGAACACCACGCTGGACTCCCAGCAGGCCGCCCGCCCATCCACGGGTCGGCTGAAGGCAGACCACTCCTGCGGATCATCGAGCAGGGCCAGCGGCGTGGCGCTGGCCGGAGCGGCTGGCGCGGCCGCCTGGTAAGGCAGCCCGGACATGAGCGGCAGGCTCGCTGGCGTTAAAGCCTCAGGACTTGATTGCATGGGCATACCCGGTTGAGCGACTGTTGCACCGCGAAAACCGGGGTGCAGGCAAAAAGTAGAAAAACTGTTGCTAAAGGGATGGCGACTGGCGGCCGCGCTACAGCGCCTTGACCGCCGCCAGGCGGCGCATGATCTGCTGGACGATGTCGCTTTGCATGTCGCGGTAGAGCAAGGCTTCTTCGGCCTCCTTGGCCAGCACGGCGGATTCGTTGAAGCTGATGTCGCGCTGCAGCACCAGCTCCGTCGCCGGAATCAGCTCCTTGCCCGCCAGCGTGCGCAGCCGAAAACCAAAGCGCAGGCGCAGCTGAAACTCGCGCACCTGGCCCGAGCTGTTCAGGCTGAGCACGACCTTTTCACGCTGATCGGCCAGCGCCTCCAACACCACCTGCGCCTCGCTCATCTGGCTCGCGTCGGTGATGACCCGCACCTTGCCGCTCGATTGCAGCGAGCGCCGCAGTTCCACGCCCAGCGGCGAAGTCTCGGACAGGCCGCTGTACAGCGTGGTGAAGGCAAAGCTGGGCGCCTGGCGCAGCGCAAAGCCGCAGCCGCCCAGACTGGCCAGCGCCACGCTGGCAGAAGAAGCCGTCAAGGCCAGGAAAGCGCGACGCTGCATGGCGAACCCTTTGTGAAGTGACGTCAAACGACGATGTTGACCAGGCGGCCGGGCACGACGATGACCTTCTTCGCGGGCGCGCCAGCGGCCTGCTTGACAAACGCTTCTGAGGCCAGCGCCGCCGCCTCAATCGCCGCCTTGTCCGCGCCTGCGGGCACGGTGACAGCACCGCGCAGCTTGCCATTGATCTGCAGCATCAGTTCGATTTCGTCCTGCTGCAAGGCGCTGGCATCGACCTCGGGCCAAGGCGCGTCGAGCAACTCGCCGTACTGCGCCGCATAGCCCAGTTCAGTCCACAGTTCGTGGGTCAGGTGCGGGCAGGCCGGGTAGAGAATCCGCAGCAGCACACCCAGACCTTCCTGCAGCGCGCCCAGCGACTCGGCGCTCGCCTCGCCCTTGAAGTCTTCCAGCGCATTGAGCAGCTTCATCGCGCCCGAGACCACGGTGTTGTACTGCATGCGCTGGTAGTCGTAATCGACCTGCTTGAGCAGCGTGTGAACTTCCAGCCGGAGCGCCTTGGTCGCCTTGTCCAGCGGCGCCGTCGCGACTGCCGCGCCCACGCCGGACTTCATCGCATCCAGCTTGACGCCGAAATTCCAGACCCGGCGCAGGAAGCGGTACGAACCCTCGACCCCGGCGTCATTCCACTCCAGCGTGGCTTCGGGCGGCGCGGTAAACATCGTGTAGAGCCGGGCCGTGTCAGCGCCGTATTTTTCAATGATGTCCTGCGGATCGACGCCGTTGTTTTTGGACTTGGACATGGTGCCCACGCCTTCGTAGTCGATGAGCGTGCCCACGGGCAGCTTGCCGTCGCTGCTGTCGGCTTCGTTTTTCAGGCGGGCGCCGGTCACCTTGCCAGCCTCGTCCAACACATGCTCGACATCGTGCGGCCAGAAGTAGTCTTTCGCGCCCTTGTCGCTCTTGCGCGAGTAAATATGGTTCAGCACCATGCCCTGCGTCAGCAGCTTGGTGAAGGGCTCGTCAATCTTGACCAGCCCCAGATCGCGCATCGCTTTAGTCCAGAAACGGGCGTAGAGCAGATGCAGAATCGCGTGCTCGATGCCGCCGATGTACTGGTCCATCGGCATCCAGTAATCGACGCCATCGGCCACCATGCTTTCGGTGTTCTTCGAGTCGCAATAGCGCATGAAATACCACGAACTATCGACAAAAGTGTCCATCGTGTCGGTTTCGCGCCGGGCGGGCTTGCCGCAGACCGGGCAGGTCACGCCCGCGTGGAAGCCTTCGTGCTTGTGCAGCGGATTGGCTGCACCATCGGGCACGCAGTCCTGCGGCAGCACGACCGGCAGGTCTTGTTCCGGCACCGGCACCGCGCCGTGTTCGTCGCAATGGATGATGGGAATCGGCGTGCCCCAGTAACGCTGGCGGCTGATGCCCCAGTCGCGCAGACGCCAGGTGGTTTTCTTCTCGCCCAGACCAAGGGCTGCCAAATCGGCGGCCACGGCATCAACGCAAGCTTTAAAGGCCAGACCGTCGTACTTGCCGGAGTTGACGGCGATACCCGCGCCTTTTTCTGCGTACCAATCCTGCCACTGCGTCGCATCGAACACGCGGTAGGCGGCGGGCATGTCTGCGGCCAGCGGCGATTTTCCGGTATCCCCGGATGAGCTGCTGGCCGCAGATGCGCCCGCCGCCGGGCCAGCTGCCACCGCCACCACTGGCTTGATCGCCAACTGGTACTTCAGCGCGAACGCAAAATCACGCTCGTCGTGCGCAGGCACGCCCATCACCGCGCCGTCGCCGTAGCTCATCAGCACATATGCGTGACGAACAGGCCGGTGGCCATGCCCTTCTTTTCCTGCGTGGCCAGCTCGGCTTCGGTGGTGCCGCCGGACTTGCATTCTTCGATGAAAGCGGCCAGCGCCGGATTGCCCACGGTAGCATGCAGCGCCAGCGGGTGTTCCGAAGCCACGGCGCAGAAGGTCACGCCCATGATGGTGTCGGCGCGCGTCGTGAACACGTACATCCGACCGTCGCCAATCAGCGCGCCGTCAGCGCCCTTGATGTCGTGCGTGAAGGCAAAGCGCACGCCTTCGCTCTTGCCGATCCAGTTTTCCTGCATCAGGCGCACGCGCTCGGGCCAGCCGCTGAGCGTGGCTTTGTCGTTGCCGACCTGAACGTGATCCAGCAGCTCCTGCGCGTAGTCGGTGATTTTCAGGTAATAGCCGGGGATTTCGCGCTTTTCGATGGTCGCGCCGGTGCGCCAGCCCTTGCCGTCAATCACCTGCTCGTTGGCCAGCACCGTCATATCGACCGGATCCCAGTTGACCACCTGGGTCTTGCGGTAGGCAATGCCTTTTTCCAGCATCTTTAAAAACAGCCACTGGTTCCACTTGTAATAAGCCGGGTCGCAGCTGGCGATTTCGCGGCTCCAGTCCACGGCCAGCCCCATCGCCTGCATCTGCTTTTTCATGTAGGCGATGTTGTCGTAAGTCCACTGGGCGGGCGGCACGCTGTTTTTGATGGCGGCGTTTTCGGCGGGCAGGCCGAACGCGTCCCAGCCCATAGGCATCAGCACGTTGTAGCCCTTCATGCGCAGCTGGCGCGTCACCATGTCGTTGATGGTGTAGTTGCGCACATGGCCCATGTGCAGCTTGCCGCTGGGGTACGGCAGCATCGAGCAGGCGTAGTATTTCGGGCGGCTCGCGTCTTCGGTGACGCGGTAGGCGTCGGCGGCGTTCCAGTGGGTTTGCGCGCTGCGTTCTACGTCGAGGTGGCTGTATTTGTCTTGCATGAGAAAACCCTGAAAACCGGAAAAAGAACCCGCAAGCACGGGCCGGGCAGCACGGTGCTGCAAACTGCTGATTTTAGAGGCTGGCCGCGCCCGCCCGCACCGGAGCGCTTTTGTTCGGCCAGGCCTGATCCGCGAGGGGATCAGCGCAAAAACGCGTCAGGGCGCGCTCGCTGTCCCTGAAACAGCAGCTGGCCCCGGCTCGGCGACAAAGCCGATGCGGTTCAGCCCGGCCTTCTGCGCCAGGCCCATCACCTCGACGACTTTGCCGTAAGGCACGCGCTGGTCGGCGCGCAGCTGCACTTCGGTGTCGGGATGCTCGCTGGCGGTGCGGGCCAGCTGACGCGCCAGCTCGTCCAGCGGCAGCGGCTTGTCATTCAAAAAAGCTTGGCCAGAGGGATCCACCACCAGCGTGACAAAGCGCGGCGCAGTGCCCGCCTTGGCCGCGTCAGTCTTGGGCAGGTCGAGCCGGATGCTGCTGGCCAGCAGCGGCGCGGTGATGATGAAAATCACCACCAGCACCATCATCACATCGACCAGCGGCGTGACGTTGATGTCGCTCATCGG
>JAPLPS010000107.1 GCA_026400075.1 Polaromonas sp. | reverse complement strand
AGCGCTGTCCACCGGCGCCGGTCCGCGCCGGGTGTTTGTCTCGCTGGGCTACTCGGCCTGGGGCGAAGGCCAGCTCGAATCCGAGCTGCTGGACAACAGCTGGCTGACCGTGGCCGCCGATCCGGGCGTGATTTTCGACACCCCCGTCGATCAGCGCTACGACAAGGCGCTGCTGCTGCTGGGCCTGCAAAGCTGGATGCTCTCGCCCGTCGCCGGTCATGCATGAGCCCGCAGACGCGCCGGAACTGGATTCTGCCCAGCCCGGCAAGCCGCTGAACAAGGCCCCCGCGCAGCCCATCCGGCTGCAGACTTTTCTGGCGTTTGACTACGGTTTCAAGCGCACTGGCGTGGCCTCGGGCAACATCCTGACGCGCACCGCCAGCCCGCAGGCGACGATTGCCGCCGAGGGCAGCGCCCGCTTCCCGCTGATCGAAGCGCGCATCAAGCTGTGGCAGCCGGACGCGCTGGTCGTCGGCGTGCCGTTTCACCCGGACGGCGCCAGCCACGAAAACACCGTGCGTGCGCAAAAATTCGCCCGTCAGTTGCGCGGGCGCTTTGGCCTGCAGGTGTTTGAAGTCGATGAGCGCTACAGCACCACCGAAGCGCTGGCGGGCGGCGCCAAAGACGCCGATGCCGCGTCGGCCTGCATCATTCTGGAACAATTTTTAAGGAGCCTTCCATGACCAGTCCGGTCCTCAATGCCGAGGCGCTGTATGCCGAGCTGCTGCGCGGCCTGCGCCAGCATCTGGCCACCTGCGCGGAGACGCCGCACCTGGTCGGCGTGGCCTCGGGCGGCGCCTGGCTGGCCCAGCGCCTGCAGCAAGACCTGGGGCTGCCCGGCGACTGCGGCATTTTGTCCTCGGCGATGCATAGAGACGATTTCGCCCGGCGCGGCCTGGCCACCAGCGGCCAGACGGCGCTGCCGTTTGATGTCAACGGCGCCCACCTGATCGTGATTGACGATGTGCTCTACACCGGGCGCACGCTGCGCGCCGTGCTCAACGAGCTGTTTGACTACGGCCGCCCGGCCAGCGTCAAGCTGATGGTGCTGGTAGACCGGGGCGGGCGCGAGCTGCCGGTGCAGGCCGATCTGGCCGCCGTGCGTTTGAGCCTGCCCGCCGCGCAAAAACTCCGGCTGGCGCGCACCGACGAGGGAACATTTACCTTCGCGCAGCAGTCCCAGCCGGTGCAGGCGCCCGCCGTCAGCGTCAACCCAGAACAGTAAGCCGGCCCGCGCCTTGCGAGCGCCAGCGAAAAAAAGGAAAAAGGAACCCCCAGCGTGTTGTACCGACGAAATCCCCAACTCAACAAGAATGGCGAACTGATCCATTTGCTGTCCACCGAAGGCCTGCCCAAGGCCATCCTGACGCAGATTCTGGACACCGCCGAAAACTTTGTCTCCGTCAGCAGCCGCGAGGTGAAAAAAGTCCCGCTGCTGCGCGGCAAAAGCGTGTTCAACCTGTTTTTTGAAAACTCCACCCGCACCCGCACGACGTTTGAAATCGCAGCCACGCGCCTGTCGGCCGATGTCATCAACCTGGACATTGCCCGCTCGTCGGCGTCCAAGGGCGAGTCGCTGCTGGACACGATTGCCAACCTGAGCGCGATGGCCGCCGACCTGTTCGTCGTGCGCCACAGCGAATCCGGCGCGCCTTATTTGATTGCCCAGCATGTCGCGCCGCACGTCCACGTCGTCAATGCCGGTGACGGGCGCCACGCGCACCCGACGCAGGGCTTGCTGGACATGTTCACCATCCGGCATTACAAAAAAGACTTCAGCAATTTGACCGTCGCCATCGTCGGCGACGTGCTGCATTCGCGTGTCGCCCGCTCGGACATTCACGCGCTGACCACGCTGGGCTGCGCCGAAGTGCGCGTCGTCGGCCCCAAGACGCTGGTGCCCGCCGACATGGCGCAAATGGGCGTGCGCGTGTGCAACACGTTGGAAGAAGGCATTCGCGGCGCCGATGTCATCATCATGCTGCGCCTGCAAAACGAGCGCATGAGCGGTGCGCTACTGCCCAGCAGCCAGGAGTTTTTCAAGAGCTTTGGCTTGACGAATGAAAAACTGCAGCTGGCCAAGCCCGACGCCATCGTGATGCACCCCGGCCCGATCAACCGGGGCGTGGAAATCGACTCGGCCGTGGTCGATGGCGCGCAAAGCGTCATCCTGCCGCAGGTCACTTTTGGTATTGCGGTGCGCATGGCTGTCATGAGCATCGTCGCAGGAAACGACGCATGAAATTACTGATTAAAAACGGCCGCGTGATGGATCCGGCCAGCGGATTTGACGAAGTCGGCGATGTCGCCATTGCGGCGGGCCGCATCGTGGCGCTCCAGGGCCAAATTGCCGATTTCACGCCGAACAAGACGATTGACGCCAGCGGCTGCATCGTCATGCCCGGCCTGATCGACCTGTCGGCGCGGCTGCGCGAGCCTGGCCACGAGCACGAAGGCATGCTGGAGAGCGAACTGGCCGCCGCCGTCGCGGGCGGCGTGACCAGCCTGGTCTGCCCGCCCGACACCGAGCCGGTGTTGGATGAGCCGGGCCTGGTGGAAATGCTCAAGTTCCGCGCTGAAAAAATGCACCAGTCGCGTGTCTTTCCGCTCGGCGCGCTGACCCGCGCTTTAAAAGGCGAGGCGCTGACCGAGATGGTCCAGCTCACCGAGTCGGGCTGTGTCGGTTTCAGCCAGGCCGAGGTGCCGCTGGCGAACACGCAGGTCTTGATGCGCGCGCTCCAGTACGCCACCACCTTTGGCTACAGTGTCTGGCTGCGCCCGCAGGAGCTGTATCTGGGCAAGGGCGTGGCCGCCAGCGGTGCGCTCGCGACACGGCTGGGCCTGAGCGGCGTGCCGGTGCTGGCCGAAACGATTGCGCTGCACACGATTTTTGACCTGGTGCGTTCCACCGGCGCCCGCGTCCATCTGTGCCGCATCAGCAGCGCCGCTGGCGTCGCGCTGGTGGCCCAGGCCAAGGCCGAAGGCTTGAACGTGACCTGCGATGTCAGCATCAACAGCCTGCATTTGACCGATGTCGATATTGGCTACTTTGACAGCCGCATGCGCCTGGATCCGCCGCTGCGCCAGCAGCGTGACCGCGACGCGCTGCGCCAGGGGCTGCTCGACGGCACGATTGATGCGCTAGTCTCGGATCACACGCCGGTCGATGAAGACGCCAAAACCCTGCCGTTCGCCCAGGCAGAGCCCGGCGCGACCGGGCTGGAGCTGCTGCTGAGTCTGGCCTGCAAATGGGGCGAAGACAGCCAGGCTGGCTTGGTGCGGGCGCTCGCCGTGTTGACCAGCGAACCGGCCCGCGTGCTGGGCAGCGCGCTGGGCACGCTGCAGGCCAGCGCCGGGCGGCTGGTCAAGGGCGGCGTGGCCGACATCTGCATTTTTGACCCGGCCAGCCGCTGGATGGTGGCGCCTGACGCCCTGCGCAGCCAGGGCAAGCACACGCCGTTTGCGGGCTACGAGCTGCCCGGTCAGGTCTGCTACACGCTGGTCGATGGGCGGGTCGCTTTCGAGCGCGTCTGACGGATGGCGCTCTGCCATTGCCGCCTGCTGGCGGCCGGATGCCAGCCGCTTGAGGCTTTTGAGGTGCTGGCATGAGGCGCCTCAAGGGCTGCTGGCGCCTGCTGCGCGTGCTGGCGCATATTCTGGTCGGGCTGTGGATTGTCGCGATGCGCCTGCCGCGCCTGCCGCAGGCGCAGCAAAATGCGCGGGTGCAGGTCTGGGCGGTCGCGCTGCTCGGCCATCTCGGTATCACGCTGGAAGTTCGCGGCCAGCCGCCCGTCACCGGGCCGGTGCTGCTGCTGGCCAACCATATCTCCTGGCTGGACATTCCGGTGATGCACGCAGCGCACCACTGCCGCTTTGTCTCCAAGTCCGACGTGCAGGACTGGCCGCTGGTCGGCACGCTGGCCACGGCGGCGGGCACGCTCTACATCGAGCGCAGTTCGCGCCGCGATGCGTCGCGCATGGTCGGCCTGATGGAAGCGGCGCTGCGCGACAACGACGTGCTGGCGGTGTTTCCCGAAGGCACCACCGGCGACGGGCGCGCGCTGCTGCCGTTTCATGCCAACTTGCTGCAGGCAGCCGTGTCTGCCGATGCGCCAGCCCAGCCGGTCGGCCTGCGCTTTGTCGATCAGGCCAGCGGCCAGGCCAGCCATGCGCCCAGCTATATCGGCGATGAAACCCTGCTCGGGTCGATCTGGCGCACCGTCTGCGCGCCGCCGCTGGTGGCTGTCGTGCATTACGGCCAGCCCGAGCGTGCCCAGGGCCGCGAGCGCCGCGCCTGGATCGCCCAGCTGCGCGAGACGGTGGACGGCCTGCGCCAAGACTGAGGCCTGAGCGCGGGGGAGCGCATCCGTATTGCAGGCCTTAGCCTACGTACTTCTCATCTATGGGCTTACCTCGGCCCGACGGTTTTATTCCTACTATTTGTTGTCTGTCAAAGAGTTGTGGGGCTGCGTCAGTTCGTCCCCGGTTTGCGGCGGATTTCAACATTTTCAGGAGAAAAAGCATGAACAACGATCGTCTGGAAGGCAACTGGCTGCAGTTCAAAGGCAAAGTCAAGGAGCAGTGGGGAAAACTGACCGATGACGACTTGGATGTCATTCTTGGCAAGCGTGACCAGTTGCTGGGCAAGATTCAGGCGCACCACGGCCTGACCAAGGAGGCTGCCAAAAAGCAGTTTGACCAATGGCATGAGCGCCACCCGAGCAGTTTTTTCAAGCAAGAGTGAGCGGGCATTCGCCGTATTTTGACTTTTTCCCTTATTCAAAAATAACCCAAGGATTTGTGATGAAAACCAGATTTCTCGTGCTGAGCGCTGCCATTTCTTGTGCGTTTGCCGGCAACGTCATGGCGCTGACCAAAGCCGAATACAAGATGCAGAAAGATCAGATCAGTGCTGATTACAAGGTCAACCGTGACAAATGCGCGGCTCTGCAAGCCAACGCCAAGGACATCTGCGTGTCCGAAGCCAAGGGCAGCGAAAAAATCGCCAAGGCCGAGCTCGAAGCCCAGTACAAGCCCAGCGCCAAAACCACCCAGAAAGTGGCGATGGCCAAGGCCGATGCAGCCTACGACACCGCCAAGGAAAAGTGTGATGATCTGGCGGGAAATGCCAAGGATGTGTGCGTCAAAGAGGCCAAGGCTGCCTATGTGAAGGCCAAGGAAGACGCCAAAGTTGTCAAGGCTTCGTCTGACACCACGAAAGATAAAGCTGAAAAAATGAACGAGGTCAAGAAAGATGCCCGCACCGAAACGCGTGAAGCGGACTACAAGGCGGCCAAGGAACGCTGCGACAGCTTGGCTGGCGTGGCCAAGGACAACTGCCTGAGTGACGCCAAAACAAAATACGGCATGTAAGCCAGGACAGGCGGCGGGCGACAGGTATCTTTGAAATCGAATAAAGTCCAAGGTTCAGCCTGCTTGCCGGGCTTCACCTTTCACCTTTACAGATTGCATCCGATGCCACAACTTTCCCCCGCAGGCCAGCAGGCCATTCAGGAAGTGGCCCAGCGCCACGGCTTCAGCTTTGACGCTGTGGCGTCCATGCTCGACTCGGTCATCAACGGCAACGGCAGCATGGCCCAGTTCAGCCACCCCGAATTCGGCGGCTCCGGCCAGTGGATGCAGGGCGGCATGACGATGATCGGCGACATGTTCAACAACTACCTCAAGGGCCGTGTTGACAACCTGTGCGCCGAGCTGGCCCGCCTGGTGGCCAGCCAGCCCGATATGATCCGCACCGGCAGCTTTCAGAGCCAGAGCCAAAACGGCAACACGTCCGTCAACAGCTGGGGCGGCACCTCGTCCGGCAGCGCGAACAACCCGAACAGCCTGTTCGCCCCGGCGCCGCCGGACTGGTGGGGGCCAGACCTGAAATTCCCGAGCAGCTCGGGCGGCCAGAACGGCATGCGCTACGCCTGGTTCTCGCAGGCGCACCGGCTGGCGATGGAGTCCAACGGCAACGTGACGATTTACGACACGCTGGATCACCAAATCGGCGGCGTGTCGCAGCAAAGCGGCAGCCCGACGCCCTCGTTTTCCAGCCAGTACGGCTATGTGGATTTGTCGCGCCTGCCCGTGGTCAGCGTCAATGGCATGGCGCCTATCGCGCCGGTTCAGCCCGCGCAGTCCTTTGCGCCGGTCAATAACAACAACGGCTACAACATCGCGCCCACCTACAGCAGCAACGCGTCCTCCAACATCGCGCCCGCCAGCTCAGACGGGGACGGCGACAACTTTGCCAGCCTGGAAAAACACGCCGCGCTGCAAGGCCGGGGCATCTTGACCGAACAGGAATACGCTGCCAAGAAGGCCGAACTGCTGAGCCGCCTGTAAAAGTCAGCGCGTCGCTTCCTGCTGGCCGTCGTCGAATTGCACGGTTCTCTCCGGCCAGTGCAGTGCGGCCAGCTTGAAGTTTTGTCCCACTTGGGCGTTGGCCTTGTGTTCTGTCCAGCGGCCACCGGCTGAAAAATCTACCCGTAAGCGTCCCACGCGATCCTTTGAGAGAGTCTTTGCCGCTGGGCTAAAACGATGCTTGCGCTTTGTGCCTCCTCTGAAGTCACCACTCTGAGCGGGTTTTTTTATGTCGTTTGCCGGGTGTAAGTTTGTCCATGTACCATGCGTTAATGGCTGGCTCTGACTACACGTACATGCTGCGCATTTTGCAGCGCAACCCCGACCGTATCCGTATGGATCGGCTGGGCGAGTACATGCGCCAGTTTGCCGAATTACTTGGTACGGAGAACTTCCCTACCTTTAAAGGCATCAAACAAGCAAGTACAGGGTTGAAGGCCGATATTCCCGTCGAACGCCAGCACTACACGAAGCTTCGGCTTGTCGAAGCAAAAACAAATTTTGAAAGTCGTCCGGCTCGGATACTCCGGTCGATTGAAGACCTGATGGGGAAAGACGCCATCAAGGAAGCGCAACTGCTCGACTCAGTCGGGAATGTCGTCTACCTTTTCAGGGGCCATGTCGAAGAGCCTGACAAAGTGCCCAAGTTGCAGCAGCAGGGAATCGTTGACGGCATCGTGACAGGAATTGTTGGTGCCGACGATACGATGCACCTGCACCTGAGAGACCACTTCGATCAGGACTTAAAGCTTGTCATTCGTAACGAGAACCTTGCGCGAGACCTGTTGAAGCAGTTCAGAGAAGGCCATGTCCGCCTGACTGTTCATGGAACTTGGCACAGAACAGATTTTGGCTGGGTTCCCGAGTCGAACAAATGCACCGTTGAGTCATTCGAGGTGCTTGAAGAAACCCCGCTCCAGGATGTTTTCATGGAAATTGCCGAGATTCCTGGGAATGGCTGGAAGTCGTTAGATGATCCTATTTTCGAGTGGGAAAAATTGAGAGGTTTGCATTGAGTCAATCTGGTTTTCCCCGGTGTGTGCTTGTTGATGCCAACTTTTTAGTAGCATGGGTCAGTCCAAAAACGTCCCAAGACGACAAAGCACGGTTGGAGTTCTTTTTCTCCCAAGCAGAAAAAGCAAAATCAAGAATCATCATTCCCATGCCTGTGGTTGCAGAGTATCTGGTTCTCGCCGACGACGCAGGGATCGAAACCTTCAACAAGCTCGAAAGGAAGGCTTTTATTGTTCTTGCTCCTTTTGACCGCGTTGCAGCCTTTGAATGCGCCGCGATTGATCGTGCAATCCGTCTGAATGGGGATAAAAAATATGGCAGTGATGCGCCTTGGCAAAAAATAAAAGTTGACCGTCAAAATCTTGCAATAGGCAGAGCTCGTGGGGCAACTCTTGTCATATCTGGCGATGGTGATGTCCGAAAAACCGCTTTACGGATAGGAATCGCAGCGAAGACAATCGCTGAACTTAACTTGCCAGATAGCGCAAGACAAGCAGCCCTTGATTTGGTGTTCCAAATGTCGGAGAAAACAGCGGCTGCAGATTCGCCACTCTAAAGTCTTCTGGTAGTTAAAAACCCCGCCAGCGCAGAAATGCCTAGCGGGTTTTTTTTATGGTTACATATCGCATTCAGGATGAGGATGTTTATGAAACAGATGGGGATTACGACGTGCAGGCCGTAAATATTTTGCTGAATGACAGTCAAAATGAAACCACCGAATCTGGTACCGCCAACAGGAATCGAACCTGTATCTAGCGCTTAGGAGGCACTCGTTCTATCCATTGAACTATGGCGATATTGACCGGCGGCGTGTCAAGGCTTGCAATTGTATGCGCTTGGCCCGTGTGGCCCGCCGGTTTCAAGTCTCAGTCATACGGAATGGTGAAGATCAAGTCCACCGCGCTTTGCTGGCCGGCCTGGGCGCGCAGCGTGAAGCGCCGCGACAGGTCATAAAACACGTACAGCGTGCCCATCGCGCCTGAAATGCTGCGCTCATAGGCCGCATAAAAATTGCGCGAAAAGCGCTTGCCCAGCGTGACGGCACCGCTGCTGGCGCTGCCGTCAGCATTGCTGGAGGCGCCGCGAAACGACAACTCATCCAAGCCCAGCGACGCCGCCAGCCCGCCCGAGGTGCTGCCCGCCTTGCTGCCCAGCAGCGCCAGCGCCGCCTGCTGCAGCAGCGCCGCTTCCGCGCCGCCCGAGGCCGAGGCCCGCCCGACAACCAGCCAGGAGAGCTTTTCCGCGTCAGCCAGTTCCGGCTCGGCGTACAGGCGCACGCTGGGCAGCAGGGCGGTGCCGGTGATCTGCACGCCGACGCGCTGCGTCAGGTTCGGGCGAATCGCCAGAATGTTCAGCGTCGGGTTGTCCAGCGGGCCGGTAAAGCGCACCACGCCGCGCTCGATCTCCAGGCGCTGGCCGTAGGCGCGGTACTGGCCGCCGGAGGTGCGCACCGTGCCGTTCAGCCGGGGCTGGTTCTGCGCCGTGCTGGAAAGCGCCAGGGTGCCGCGCACCAGCGTGTCCATGCCTCTGCCCTGAATCTGGAAGTCGCGGCCCAGGTCGATTTGAACCGCCAGTTTGACCGGCTTGGCGGCCTTGTCGGGGGGCGCGCCACTGGTCTGGGCGGGCGCCTTTTCTCCTGTGGCCGCCCCGCTGGCGCTGCGCACGATGACATCGTCGCCGAGCCGGGGCGTGCCCTCGTCGGGCAGCAGGATGCGCGCCTGGTCGATCAGCAGCTTGCCGCTCAGCTCGCTTTGCCCGTCCTTCAGGCTGGCCTGCACATCGCCCGAGACGGTGATCTGGCGGTCGGTGCGCAGGCTGGCGCGCAGGCGCTGCAGTTTGGCGTCGAGTTGGACCTGCGCCTTGCCGTCAATCCAGCCCGCCTCGCCCTGCGCGCTCAAAGTGCCGCCCGCGCCCTTGTCGCCCGCGCCCTGCAGCGTGAATTCGCTGATGCGAATGCGCGTGCCGTCCAGACTGGCGCGCAGCCGGCCGTGGCCGAACTCGATGCCATCGACCACCGAGCGCAGCGCCATGTCGTCGGCCTGCAGACTGCCCGCCAAGCTGGGCGCCGCCCGCGTGCCGCTGACCGCCACATCGGCGCCCAGCGAGCCGCGCAAGCGCCAGCCCGGCGGCGCCAGCAGCGACCACACGCCGATGCGCGGCAGCTGGGCGCGTAGCTTGCCGTTGAGCGGCGCGTCCAGCGGCCAGCCCCAGCTTTTCTGGCCGTCGGCGCCGGGGATGCGTGCCAGGCGCGTATTGAGCTGGCCGTCGGCGCTGCCCGCGCGCTCGCTGTCCCAGCGCAAGGCCAGGCTCACGGCCTCGCCCGAACTTTCGAGCGAGACGCTGGCCTGCTTGACGCCAGCGGCGACGCGCATCGAGTTGCCCTGCGCGCCCTCGGCCTGC
>JAPLPS010000135.1 GCA_026400075.1 Polaromonas sp. | reverse complement strand
GCCACCAGCCGGGAACGCCCAGCACCGGCAAGGGTACAAAAGGCTTGGCGGCCAGGCGCGCTGCGCTCAGGTCGGCGGCCACCCAGGCGTCGAGTGCTTCCAGCGATTGCAGCGCAGGCTGCGCCTGATAGACATGGGCGGTGATGGGTTTGCGCGGCGAAACCAGTTTTTCCAGCAGCGCGTGGCCGAACAGCACCAGCTGTGCATCGGCCCACAGCGGGCGCAGCTCGATGAACAGGCGCGGCCAGTCGCGCGCTTCGAGCGCCTGCCACAGCGGCGGCGGCGCGAGTAAAAAAGCGGCGTTTTCGTCCAGCACCGTCAGCGCGTCGCGCACCGGGCCGCGTGGCGGCGGGGTGGCGCCAGCGCCCGCCAATTCAAGTTCGGCGGCGTGGAGCTGGTTGATTTTGCGTTTGATCTGCGGAAAGCGCAGCCAGCACAGGCCGTTGAAAAAGTCATGCAGGTTCTCGCGGGTCGGGCACTGGCCGGTCTGGGCCATGTAATGCTCGTAGCCCTGGCCGGGCGGCAGCGCGCTTTGCGGGACAAATTCGATTCCGCTGCAGCCAGCGTGCGCGGCGGCATGCGGAATCTCGATATCGTTTGGCGCCTGCGCCATGCGCTGCTGCGCGGTCTGTTCGCGGTTCAGGGCGGCAGGCAGGGACGCGCCCGCCGCGACGGCCTGGGCCACGCGCTGGCCCGAATCGCGCCATGGCGCCAGCCAGGGCTGGCGCCAGTCGATGGACGGCGTCTGCACTACGCGTCAGACTCCGAATCCGAAGAGACGGGCATTGACTCGTCAGGCTTCCTCAACAGCCGCACCTGCTCGGCGGGGCCGTCGGCGGGCAGCATTTCAAAATAGCCGGGATGGGTGGCGAACAGCGCGTCCAGCGGCTTGCTGCCGATGTTGACGCCGCCTTCTTCCAACAGCGTCTGCATCATGCCCAGCGACCTGACTGCGCCGACCGTGTCGGGCAGCCACCTCGGGAAAGCCGCAAAAATACGCTGCAGCGCCTGTTCATCCTCGGGCGATGGCGCGGGCGCGGGCACAGCGGGCGCCGCATCCCCATCAGCCCCGGCCTGCGCTTGCCCGTCAAGCGGCAGGGGCGCTTCGCCGGAGATGGCTGCGGGCGCCAGCGCCGATTCAGGCTGCGCTGGCGACGCGGCAGCAGGCAGGCCCAAAAATGTAATCAGCGTCGGCTTGTACGAGGGGCTGAGTTCAAAATAAGCCGAATGCTGGGCCAGATAGGCCGTCGATTTGGTGATGCGCTTGTCGAAAAAGCCGAAGCGCTGCAGCACCGGCACGACATGGCACAGGTGCTGCGGGCGTTCGCGCAAACCGGGCACCGCGTTCAAAATACGCACCACTTCGTGCGGCAAATCGGCATCGAACACCTGGGGCGGGCTGAACAGCGCGGGCGCTGCCCGGTACGCGGGCGGCGCAGCGCTGGCGGGAGCACTGGCGAGAGCGCTGGCACTGGTGGCGGCATCGGCATTGCTGTCCCAGGCGGATGGCATCGCGGGCCGCTGCGGCACCGGCGCGCCATACGCCGGAACGAACACCGGCGCCGGAAAGCACCTGACGCGGTCGTAATAGGTTTCGGCATCCCGGAACACAATGTTTTCTATCGAAAAACACCACACTTCGCAGCCCCACTCGCGCAGGCGGTGGGCCAGCGGCGCGTAATCGGCATCGCCCGAGGCAATCGCAAACAGCCGGATGCCCTGCTGGAAATGCAGCGCGACCGCATCGACGATCAGCGCGGAGTCGGTGGTGTTTTTCTCCAGCGACAAATTGGGAAAGAGGCTGGTGCCCAGATAGCGCCACACCGACCACAGCGACTGCAGGCGCGGCCCGGCACCGTAGGCGCGGCACACGCTGATTCGGCCCGCATAGGCTTGAAACTCCTTCCACGCGGTGTCGATGGCATAAGGATCGGCAAAGTTGTCGGCGTCAATCAGCAGCGCCGCCTGCCGAATGTTGCCTGCCTCAAATGAAGCGCTCATGCTGCCTGCAGCTTCCATGACAAGGCCTCGCCGCTGCGCAGCGGTTTTAATTGCGCCTCGCCAAAGGCAAAGCTCTCGGGCGGCGTCCAGCTTTCGCGGGTCAAGGTGATGGAGCCGCTATTGCGCGGCAGGCCGTAGAAATCGGCGCCGTTGAAGCTGGCAAAGGCTTCCAGTTTGTCCAGCGCGCCCGCGTTGTCAAACGCTTCGGCGTACAGCTCCATCGCCGCGTGCGCCGTGTAGCAGCCCGCGCAGCCGCTGGCGTGATCATTCAGATGCGCCGGATGCGGGGCACTGTCGGTGCCGAGGAAGAAGCGGGCGTTGCCGGACGTGGCGGCCTCGACCAGCGCGACGCGGTGGGTTTCGCGCTTCAACACGGGCAGGCAGTAGTAATGCGGGCGGATGCCGCCGGTGAAAATCGCGTTGCGGTTGTAGAGCAGGTGATGCGCGGTCAGCGTCGCGCCGAGAAACTGATCCGCCTCGGCGACGTACTGCGCGGCCTCTTTCGTCGTGATGTGCTCAAAGACGATTTTCAGCTCGGGAAAATCGCGGCGCAGCGGGATCAGCTGCGTGTCGATGAACACCGCTTCGCGGTCGAACAGGTCGATATCCGGCGAGGTGACTTCGCCATGCACCAGCAGCAGCAGGCCTTCGCGCTGCATCGCCTCTAAGGTGGCGTAGGTTTTGCGGATGTCGGTCACGCCCGCGTCGCTGTTGGTGGTCGCGCCCGCAGGGTACAGCTTGACGGCAACCACGCCTGCGTCCTTGGCGCGCTTGATTTCGTCGGCGGCCAGGTTGTCGGTCAAATACAGCGTCATCAGCGGCTCGAAAGCCACGCCTTGCAGCACGGCGGCCTGGATGCGCGCTTTGTAAGCCAGCGCCTGCGCGGCAGTCGTCACCGGCGGGCGCAGG
>JAPLPS010000417.1 GCA_026400075.1 Polaromonas sp. | reverse complement strand
ATCTCCGGCCAAAGAGCCATCAGCCAAGCCTTCGAGAAGGCAGTTTCCCAGCCGTTCAATGATGCGGTCAGTGCCGCGCAGCAAGGCCACGCGCATCGCTTCGGACATGTCGGACACCTCGCCGCTGAGCTTGACCACCAGGCAGTTGCATTCAGCGCTCTGGCTGGCGCCTGTGCTGATCCAGCTGCGCCAGTAGCGCATCAGGCGCTCGGCAGCCGGGGCGCCATCGGGCTGGAGCAGTGCATCGATATGCGTCAGATAATCCGCCACATAGCTCTCCACCAAGGCTTCGCCAAAGGCTTCCTTGGATTTGAAGTAGTGGTAGAAAGAGCCTTTGGGCACCTGGGCCGTGACCAGGATTTCATTCAGGCCGACGGCCGAGAAGCCTTTGCCCAGAATGATGGTTCTTCCCGTGTCGAGGATGTGCTGTTTGACATCTGTGTGATCGTTGCGCATGGGCTGGAGTTTACATTAAATTAGACCAGTCGTCTAGTGTTGCTCGTTTGTCCAGGGCGCAGCGTGCTGCGTCATCTCCTGCTGGCCATCGTCAAACTGCACAATCCGCTCGGGCCAGCGCAGCGCGGCCAGCTTGAAATGCTGCCCGACCACGCTGCCAGCCTTGCGCTCCGTCCAGCGCCCGCCAGCCGAAAAGTCCACGCAGAACACGTTGCGATGCCGACCGTGCCAGGCCAGCGGCGCGGTGTTGTCAAACAGATCCGGGTCGCCCTTGCCCAGCGCGCTGCGGTCAACTTGGTGTAGGCGCCGCCAGTAGTGGCCGATCACCACCGGCGTCGGGTCTTCGTACTCGTCCCACCAGCGCACCCTTTCAACGAAGCGCCATTTGCCGCTGGCATAAAAGGGGACAGTGCCCTGGCGCTCGACCCCGGAAGTCAAGACCTTGAGTGGATTCATCATCTGCTTGTTCGACTCGAACTGCGCGTGGGCGTGTAAAAACGGCGGCTGGCGGTGCCGGTTCTCCAGGCCATGCTCCCAGCGTTCCAGCTCGGCGGCCATATGCTGCTCCAGCTCGGTTTCAGCCGCTTCGCGCCGGGCGGCCAGTTCCCACTGGTCGTAATGCTGGCGAACGCTGCCCAGCGGCAATGTTCTGGCGACTTCGATCTGTTCGGGCAGCCATGCCGCGTGGACGACGCGCAGGTCGGCGCGCTCCAGGCCGATCGGTAGGCGTGACAAAAAATGCTGGGTGCGGGCGCGTGTCGCCACCTCAAGGCGCTGGTAGGGTGCGTATTTTTCATGGTCCTGCTGCACGCGCGCGTCAAAAAACCAGCCCGAGCCATCCTTGGCGTCGTCGCGCAGCAGGTTGATTTCGTGATTGCCCAGCACCGCCACGGCCCGGCCGGATTCGACCAGCTCCTGCGCCAGCGCCAGCACCGCCGGACTGTCCGGCCCCCGGTCGCAAAAATCGCCGACAAAGACCAGCGTGCGGTTATCAGGATGGTTGCCTTGCTGGTCGTAGCCCAGATGGGCCATCAGGCTGCACAGAGCCGCGTATTCGCCGTGGATGTCGCCGACGATGTCCAGCGGCCCGGCGGGAAGGGCTTGAATCAGGCTCATCAATTTCTCCTTGTCTGGGGTTTTCGGCATGCACACCGTCCACACCATTGAATGATAAAAATCGTTTGCTGCGACAGCGCTCAGTGAGCTTGCGTTGTCAAGCGCATGAGAACTGCCTGCGCCTCTTGCCAGGTTGATCGCCGACTGGGAGCGGGATATAGCGCAGCGCCTGCACCTGAACCGGCGATGTCGAAGCTCTGCCTTTGGCGCGCACTATGGCGGTGCCATCGTATGCCTTAAACCCATCCCCGTCGCCACTGGGTGTCGTCCTGCAGTTCTTTCCAGCCCATCCGGCGTGAAGCCTTGGAATGCACGGCCTCCAGGTCAATCCACTCGACCCTGCCTCCCTCCAGTTCAGGCGCCACCACTTTGGAAACAAGAAAGTGCTTTT
>JAPLPS010000399.1 GCA_026400075.1 Polaromonas sp. | reverse complement strand
CCTAGAAAAAGAAATTTTATCAATTCAAATTAACCTTGAACAACTTCAAGAAAATAACAATCCTGAACGCTCGAAATTGCAAATACCAAATATCGTCATATAAATTAATTTAAAAATATCAATACAATCATGCGATATATTTATTTAAATCACCGCCGCTCCACATAAGGCCGCGCCTGCAGCAACACAATCTCGTCGCCCACCACAGCCCATTCAATATCCTGATCCCCGCCCTTGAACTGGCGCTTGACCGCGTCGGCGACGCGGGCCAGGCGCAGCACCAGCGCATCGGTCAGCACCGTGCGGCCTGCCTCGACCGGCACTTCCTTCACGCCACCGCCCGCGCTCAGTTGCAGCGCCGTGTCGTCGCCCGAGCGGCTGATGACCTGAATCGCTTTTGACCAGCTTGATGTAGGTGATGTGCCGGTGGCCCGCGTCGAACGGGTCGCGGGTAATCATCACGCCCGCGCTGGTCGCGTCCACCGCCTGCTGCACGAACACCGCCATAGCCACCGCCCCGGCGTCAAAACCGGCTGCGCTGCGTGCCTCCCAGGCCTCGGGGTTGAAGACGGAGGCCCAGACGGTTTTGACCGCCTGCGCCAGCGCCGCTTCGCTCTTGACGTTGGGCACGGTCGTGTAAAGCCCGGCGCCGCTGAAACCGGGCAGGTCTTCTGAATTCGACGAGCTGCGCACGAACACGCCCTGCCCTTTCAATTGCGACTGCCAGCGCGCCTGCCACTGCGCCGCGTCGCTGGCATCGACGGGCCATTGCAGCATCTCGGCGCGCAGTTGCGCCAGCGCCTTCAGGCGCGCCTGCGGGTCAGTCTGAAAACCGGGCTCGCGCTGCAGGCGCTCCAGCCGCTCATCCAGCCCGTTGGCGCGCATGAAGCGCTCGTAATGCGAAAAAGGAATGCAAAAGCCATCCGGCACGCGGGTTCCGGCAATTTTGGCCGCCTGCAGCGCGCCCAGATTGGCGGCCTTGGCGCCGCATTGGGCGTGGTTGCGGGCGCGCAGCTCGGCCAATGGCAGCAGCCGCTGTTCGCGCAGATCGGGCTTGGCGGCGGGCGCGATGGCGGGCTTTTTACCGGACGCGACGCGGGCGTGGCGAGCGGCCTGCGCTGCGGCCTGCGCGGCCACCTGCGCCGCCGCTTCGTCGGGCGTCAGGCGGCGCAGCAGGTAGCCGGAGGCGCTGACTTTCAATTCCACCCACTGGCCTTCGTGCTGGCGCAGCGCGGCGGCGGCATCACGCACATAGGCGTTCGGAATGCCCCAGCCCTTGGCCAGCAGGTTGACGTGCGACAGCGCCGTCGAAGGCCGCTCGGTCAGCACGCCCGCCACCGGCGGCAGGCTCAGCGGCACCTGGCGCAGCAAGGCGATGTCGCCCGGCAGCAGCCCATTGACGCTGGCGCCCGACTCGACGATGCGCAGGCGGCCGGTGGCCCGGCCCACATTCAGCGACAGGTAAGGCTGGTCGCGGATCAGCGCTTCCTGCGTGACAAATTCAACGCCCGCCTCCTGCGCCCGGCGCTCGTGCAGTGTGGAGTTGGTCTTGAACTGGATGGGCGCAAAAAAGCTCGCTTTCAGGCTTTGCTCCGCCTGCCGCAGCAGTGCGGGCGTGAGCTGGTCGCCCTCCCAGAATTCGTAGGTGAAGCGCCCGATGGCAGCCTGCCAGCTCACGCTGCCAAACAGAAAGCGCCGCGCTGGCGCGCCGTAGTTTTTGTCGATCTCGCGCTGTGTGGTGGCGGGCGGCACCAGCGCGGCTTCGCGCACAAAGCGGCTGTGCAGCTGGTAGCGCGGGGTGTTGACGTAATAAATTTTCGCCGGGTGCGCCTTGAGGTCGATGACGAACATCACATCCGCCAGCGCCAGCGCCGTGCCCGCGTGGTGGACACGGGCGAGCTGGTCAAATTCGGCGCGGCTGGCCAGGGCGGGCAGCGAGCTGGGCTTACCGATGTCCTGCAGCAGGCCGATCTGCCGCTGCAAATACTCGACCCGCTGCGCATCGGACTCGACCCGCCGCCGCTGCGCATCGCCCTCATACCGCAGCTGCGCGTCGGGCTCGTAATAAGACGGCTTGCGCGCCAGCTGCGCCTGCGCGGGCAGCGCACACAACACACCAAGCAGCCCCAGCCCGCCAAGCGTGCGGGCGCGAACAGGAAATTGAAAATAGGTCATGCCGCCCACTGTAGCGCCTCAAAGCGGCGGGCGGGCGCTTAAACTTGCGGGTTCAGACGGCCCTTCATCGTCGCCGCCAGTGCGCTGGCTTCTTTCTGCTTTTTCGCAGCCTCTGCCCCTTTACCTCCTGAGCAAATTTTCCATGCCATTTTCATCCCTCGGCTTTTCGCCCGCGCTGTTTCCTGCCTTTTCGCGGGCAATGGCCGAAAAAGGCTATCTCGCCCCGACCGCCATCCAGTCGGCGGCGATTCCCGCCATCCTGCAGGGCCGCGATGTTGTCGGCTCGGCCCAGACCGGCTCGGGCAAGACAGCGGCTTTCGCGCTGCCCTTGCTGCAGCAACTGGCGCAAACGCCCGCCGCCTTGAATGCGCCGCGCCGCAGCGTGCGCGGCCTGATTCTGGTGCCCACGCGTGAGCTGGCCGCGCAGGTCGGCGAAGAAATCGTCAGCCTGGCCAAATATTTACCGCAGCGCGTCAAGGTGGCCGTGGTGTTTGGCGGCGTCACCATCAACCCGCAGATGATGAATCTGCGCGGCGGCGCCGACATCATGGTGGCCACGCCGGGGCGCCTGCTCGACCTGATTGACCACAACGCGCTGAGCATCGGCACGGTCAGCCTGTTGGTGCTGGACGAGGCCGACCGGCTGCTCGACCTGGGCTTTGGCGAAGAATTAAAGCGCCTGCTGGCGCTGCTGCCAGCCAAGCGCCAGAACCTGTTTTTCTCGGCCACCTTTCCGCCCGCCATCGAGGCGCTGGCCGCGACCCTGCTGAACGAGCCGGTGCGCGTTGAAATCGAAGCCGCGCCGCAAAGCGCGCCCGACATCACCCAGCGCGCCATTGAAGTCGATCCGAGCCGGCGCACGCAGCTGCTGCGCCACCTGGTGCAGACGGAAAAATGGAGCCGGGTTTTGGTATTCGTGGCGACCAAGCACGCCGCCGAAATCGTCGCCGACAAGCTGCGCAAGGCCGACATCGAGGCCGAGCCGTTTCATGGCGAACTGAGCCAGGGCAAGCGCACGCAGGTGCTGCAGGATTTCAAGGAAAAGCGGCTGCAGGTGGTGGTGGCCACCGATGTGGCGGCGCGGGGCATTGACATTGCCCAGTTGCCGGTGGTGGTGAATTACGACCTGCCGCGCTCGTCGAGCGACTACACGCACCGCATTGGCCGCACCGGCTGGGCCGGTGAAAGCGGCTGCGCGATCAATTTTGTCAGCTCGGTGACGGAGGCACATTTCCGGCTGATTGAAAAGCGTCAGGGGCTGAAGGTGGCGCGTGAGCAGGTGGCCGGTTTTGAGCCGGTCGAAGTGCTTGCGCCGAACGCCGCCGATCCGCTGGCCACCGGCGGCATCAAAGGCAAGCGCCCGAGCAAGAAAGACAAGCTGCGCGAGGCTGCGGCCCGCACGCAGGGAAAATAAGCCGCAGGCTTAGTCGTCGAAGCCGTCGTCGTCGCCGTCTTCGCTGCCGCCCTGGGGCTGGGCGCCTGCGGGACGGGCGGTGCGGTGGCCGTGCTTGGTCACCACTTCGACGTAAAACTGCTCGCTGCCCTCTTGGGCGGCCGTGTCCACCAGCCCCATCAGCGTGGCAAAGTGATCCACGGCGGCAGTGGCTTCGCGGTGGCCGAACTTGCAGTCAAAGTCCCAGAACGCGACGCCTTCAGGCAAGGGGCGGCTGCGCTCGCGTTTGACGTATTTGCGGATGTCGTGTTTGCTGGCTTCGAGCAGGCGGTCGCGGTTTTTGCCTTCAATGTTCAGGAGGTAGGTTTTTCGCACAGTATCTT
>JAPLPS010000424.1 GCA_026400075.1 Polaromonas sp. | reverse complement strand
AGGCAGACGATGCGCTGCGGGCCGTAGGCAGTGCTATCCGGGCTGGCGGCCAGGGCGCGCCAGTCGCTGGGGTTGTCAATCATCCGAGTCTTTCAAAAACAGCTGCGCCGTCGCCGCCGGGCAGGAGGCAAACCAGGCGTGGAAATAGCTGGCGCGCACTGAGCCGGATTGGTACAGCGCCTCGCCCTCGCCGCGCAGCGTGCGGCCCGGCGCAGCCTGGGTGCGGCTGGCCACGGGCAGCGCGGTCGCGCAGGTTGAATAGTGAAACGTGTGGCCACGCAGCACGCCGCCCGCCAGTTCGAGCTGCTGCGGCCCGAGCGCGGCCAGGCGCTGCTGCATCGTGACGCGGCCGGGCAGCACGCCCCACATCGCGTGAATCGCGCCGGAAGTGCTGACAAGCTGGTCAAATAAAGTCATCATGCCGCCGCATTCGGCCCAGACCGGCTTGCCCGCCTGCACATGGTTTATCAAGCTGGCTTTCATCGCGTGGTTAGCGCTCAGGGTGTCGGCGTGCAGCTCGGGGTAGCCGCCGGGCAGCCACAGCGCGTCGCAAGCGGGCAGTTCGCTGTCGGCCAGCGGCGAGAAATACACCAGTTCCGCGCCCATCGCCTGCAGGCAGTCGATATTCGCGGCGTACAAAAAGCAGAAAGCCGCGTCGCGGGCCACGGCAATCGTCTGGCCGCGCAGCGCGTCGGCCGGGAATTTTTCGCCCGCAGCCGGGTCGGATTCAAAGGTGACGGCCCAGGCTTGCAAAGCCTCCGCCGTCATCTGGCCCAGCGGCGTGTCGGCCAGCGCATCGGCGGCGGCGTCCAGGCGTTGCAGCGCATCGCCCAGTTCGTGGTCCATAACCAGGCCGAGATGGCGCTCGGGCAGCGTCACGGCGGCGCTGCGCATCATGGCGCCCATCCACTGCGCTGGCTCGCGCAGGCTGTCCTGCAGCATCAGCGCGTGGCCGGGTGAGGCCACGCGGTTGGCCAGCACCCCGGCAAAGCGCAAGCCATCGCGGTAATGCTGCAAGCCCCAGGCCAGCGCGCCAAAAGTCCCGGCCATTGAACCGGCGTCAATCACCGCCAGCACCGGCAGATTGAACCGCTGGGCCAAATCGGCGGCGCTGGGTTCACCGTCAAACAGCCCCATCACGCCTTCGACGATGATCAGATCAGCGTCAAGCGCCGCGTCGTGCAGGCGCTGGCGGCAGTCGGCCTCGCCGGTCATCCACAGGTCGAGCTGATGCACGGGCGCGCCGCTGGCCAACGTCAGCCAGTAGGGGTCGAGAAAATCCGGCCCGCACTTGAAAACGCGCACCTTGCGGCCCTGGCGTGCGTGCAGGCGCGCCAGGGCGCAGGCGACGGTAGTTTTGCCCTGGCCGGAAGCCGGGGCGGCAATCAGCAAAACGGGGCAGTGGGCTGTGCTCATTTTGGTGCCCACTTGACGCCGACATACAGCGTGCGTCCAGCCGTCGCGTAGGTGCGGGCCAGTTCATATTGCTTGTCAGCCAGGTTATCCACGCGGGCCAGCAGCGTCCAGTCTTTGGCAATCGGCGTGCTGGCGCTCAGGTTAAACAGGCTGTAGCCAGCGAGCACATTTTTGTTGGCAACATCGTCAAAACGCTGACCCGAGAACTGCGCTTCGGCGCCCAGCTGCCAGCCGCCCACGCGGGTGTCGGCGGCCAGTATGGCGTGCTGTTTGGCGCGGCGGGCCAGTTGTTTGCCGGTGTCCAGATCGTGCGGATTTTGCAGATCGAGCGAGGCCGTCAGGTTGATGCCGCTAAGCGCATGGGCCGCCGACAGCGTGACGCCGGAATACTGGGCATGCGCCGTGTTGGCGTAGCAGCCCCACGGCGAAGCGCAAGCACCTGGGCCACCCACATAGCTGATCAGGTTGTCCACCTTGTTGCGGTAAGCCACCAGCCCGGCGCTGCTGACGCCCTGCGACCAGCGCAGGCCCAGCTCGACGTTTCGGCTGGTTTCTGGCACCAGCGTCGCCACGCCGTATTCGCTGAAACGCTGGTATAGCGTGGGCGCACGAAAAGCCGTTCCCGCCGAGGCGGTCGCGCGCCATTCAGGCGTCAAAGCGTAGGCATAGGCCGCGCTGCCAGTAGTTTTGCCGCCAAATTCGCTGTCTTTGTCATGGCGCAGATTGAGCTGAACGGTGTGGCGCTTGTCGGTGAAGCCGTAACCCAGCGCCAGCGCATTTTGCGAGCGGCCCTGGTTGATGGGCGCATTGTCCAGATGGTCTTCCTTGCGCTCCAGCGCGGCAGTCAACAGATGCTGGCCGAGGCGCAACTCGTTTTGCAGGGTGTAGCCGCGCAGCCGGGTGGTGGTCAGGTACACCGAAGGCGTGGTTTCGTAGCGTTCCTGCGATTCCGTCACGCTCAGTCGGGTGCTGTAGGCATCGCTCCACTGGGCCTGCCAGTTCAAGCCCAGCGCCTGCAGTTTGTGCAGGCTCAGGTCATCGACCGGACGGGCTGGGTTAAAGCTGAAAGCGTCGTACTGCGAACGCATGTCGCTGCTCAGCAACGTGGCATCCAGACGGTGGGCCGCGTTGATCTTCAAACCCAGACGGGCATTGGCCGACGTGCTGCGGTAGCCGTCCTGATCGGGATTGCTGACGGGGGTGGCCGAACCGCTCAGGCGCTGGGGCTTGGTGTCAAAGCCGTCGCTGGTTTCGTGCGCAACGCCCAGCGCATAGTCAAAGCTGCCGCTGGCGCCGCTGAAACCGGCATTGAGCTTGCGAGTGTTGTGCGTTCCCAGGCCCATCTCGACGAAAGGCGCAAAGCCTTCTTCACCGCGTTGGGTAAAGAGCTGGATCACCCCGCCCAGCGCGTCCGAGCCATATACGGCAGCGGCCGGGCCGCGCAGCACTTCGATGCGCTCAATCAGCGCCAGCGGAATGCTCTCCCAGGCAGCGCCGCCGGTGGCCTGCGAATCGACCCGCACGCCGTCGATATAGACCGCCGTGAAGCGCGATTCGGCACCACGCAAAAACACGCTGGTGGTCGCGCCGGGGCCGCCGTTGCGGCCAATTTCAATGCCGTGGACACGCCTGAGCACATCGGCCAGCGCCACGGCGCCGCTGCGTTCGATCTGCTCGCGGTCAATGATGCTGACATCGGCGACCACGTCGCTCAGCGGCTGGGCGCTGCGCGTGGCCGTGACGACGGTTTCCTTGAGCTGCGGCGCAGCCTGCGTTTGCGCCAAAGACGGAAATGCAGCGGCCAAAGCCAGGGGCACAAGCGCCAGGCGCAGGTTGGAAATACAGGTATTCATGAATCAAACAATCAACAAACTGCCCTCACCGGCTTCCCCGCCAGTGCATGAGCGTTACAAGCGCGCAAGTCCCGCTAAAAGGACGAGCGCGTTCCCAATGTTGGCCGGTATCCGGGCTGACGGAACTGCGTCCATCGCCTTCCCAAGCGCGTGTTCAAAACGCTCAGTGGCTGATGATGAAAGCTGAATGCGGGCCTGGGTGGTTGATCTTCAGGGCGCAGCATTCGTCCGTTTACCGTTGCGGGGGCAGCGCAGGTTAGGCGTCTTGATGCTTCGACGCCCCCCTGCTTCCCGTTGAACTGCAGCGTGTGAACCACACCGCGAGCACCAACAGGGCGAGATTCTACGCGGCAAAATGCGGTAAACCCTACAATCGAAGCCGCCATGCCGAACCAATACCAATCCGATCAAATCGGCCAACTTACCGAACGCGTCGAATTACTTCTCGTGCGTTATGAAGCCTTGCAACAAGCCCACGCGCTGGCGCTCGAACAAGTCAGCAGCCTGACGCAGGAGCGCGACTCGATCAAGTCCCGCCTGGACACCGTCCGTGTGCGCGTCAATGCGCTGATTGAGCGCCTTCCCGAGAGCGTCGAGACGGCCCTCTCCGTGGAGACGGTGCCATGAACCAGCTCGAAGTACAGATCATGGGGCAAAGCTACCTGCTGACCTGCCCGCAGGACAGCGAGTTGCGCCTGCGCGACGCCGTGACCCGCGTCGATGCAGCGATGTGCCATATCCGCGATCTCGGCAAAATCAAGGCCAGAGACCGCATTGCCGTGCTGGCCGCGCTGAACCTGACCTTTGAGCTGCTCGAACCCCAGTACCCCCAAGTCATCGCCGTGGAGCCTGAACAGGAGCCAGCGCCCCCGCCAGTAGCCGAGGAAACGGCAACGCCGAATTTCCGGCTCGAATCCTTGCTGCAGCGGCTCGACACGGCGCTGGGCAAGCACAGCCCGCCGCGCTGAATTTTTTACGCCAGCGCGCAGCCCCGCCCCGGCAACACCGCTACGCAAGCGCCTACAATGGCGCTGTCTGCGGTACGCACCGGGCTTTATATTTCCTTGAACCAATGCTCTACGAGCTCGGGCTTGGTACATTGTCCGGCTGGTGTGATCGTCTCGCGTCAGACGAACCCGAAGCTTGACTGCCCTCGCCCACCTGAACCCCGGTTCAGGATGACGGTTCGGTGGTATCCGCAGACACCTCATTTTTTACCGCCTGCGGATTCCCGCAGCGCCTCGCCTTCATCAAATCTCTCCCATGCTTCTTGAACCGCTGCTGATCGTTGAACTGGCCGCGCTCGGCCTCGGGGCCGGTTTTCTGGCTGGCCTGCTGGGCGTTGGCGGGGGCATGGTGATGGTGCCCTTCATCACGCTGATTTTGTCTAACCGCAGCGTTTCGCCCGACCTGGCGGTGAAGATGGCCATCGCCACGTCAATGGCGACCATCATTTTCACGTCGCTGTCGAGCGTGCGGGCGCACCACCGGCGCGGCGCCGTGCGCTGGGACATCGTGCAGCGGCTGGCGCCGGGCATCGTCGCGGGCAGCATGATAGGCAGCCTGGGCGTGTTTGCGCTGCTCAAGGGCGCTTATCTGGCGATATTTTTTGGCCTGTTCGTCGGCTTTTCGGCCACGCAGATGTTTCTGGACAAAAAACCCCAGCCGACGCGCCAGATGCCGGGCACGGCTGGGCAACTGGCTGTGGGCGGCTTCATCGGCTTTATTTCTGGCCTGGTCGGCGCGGGCGGCGGCTTTATCAGCGTGCCTTTTATGACCTGGTGCAACATCGCCATCCACAACGCCGTGGCCACCTCGGCCGCGCTGGGCTTTCCGATTGCCGTGGCCAATGCGCTGGGTTATGTGCTCAGCGGCCAGGGCGTGGCGGGGCTGCCCGTCGGCTCCTTTGGCTACATCTGGCTGCCCGCGCTGGGCGTGATCGCCTCCTGCAGCGTGCTGACGGCGCCGCTGGGCGCGCGCACTGCGCACCGCATTCCGGTGGCGCGCCTGAAGCGGGTGTTTGCTGGCGTTCTCTTTGCGCTGGCAGGCTACATGCTCTACAAGGGCTTGAGCAGTTAAACAGCTGAGTTGCGCTCAGGCTGCAGCGGGCGCAGGCATCACGACGATGCCGTCTTCATCGGCATACAGCCAGTCGCCCGGACGCACCCACACGCCCTGAATCTGCACCGCCACATCGCGCTGGCCTTCCTGGCGCTTTTCGGTCGGCAGCGGCATGGCGGCCAGGGCGCGTATGCCGGTGCTGCACTGCGCCAGCTCGGCCAGATCGCGCACGCAGCCGTCAATCACCACGCCCGCCCAGCCGTTTTTAGCCGCCGCCGCGCCCAGATTGCCGCCGAGCAGCGCCCGGCGCAGCGACGCGCCGCCATCAACCACCAAGACCCGGCCCAGACCGGGCGAATCGACCGCCGCCTTGACAAAGGTGTTGTCTTCAAAACACTTGAGCGTCACCACCTCGCCGCTGAATTTTTGAACCGCACCAAAGTCCCGAAAGACCGGCGGCAGCACGCGGAACTGGCCCGAAGTGTCATTTTTATGGACGTCACACAGATCGCAGGTGGCAAAAGAAAGCGCAGCGGCTTGGGTCATTTTTAAGTCACTTTCGAGAAGATAAGGCTGGCTATTTTCCCTGTGTGCAGGCCCCGCGCCAGCGTGCGGGAGGGCGCAAAACGTGTTTTTTTGCTTTTCCGAGAGAAATCTAGCGTCTGCGGGTCGAAATAAAGTGTTTTGCCTATGGAAAACAGGATTTTCTCCATTAGCATCCGCTTACCCCCACGGGAATCGGTATTGCGGCTCCCGTGGTGAATTTGTCAACCGTCAAGAAGGAATCAATCATGGCAACTGCCAAAAAAGCACCGGCAAAAAAAGCGGCTCCGGCCCAGGAAATCGCTGTCGTGGCAGCACCGGCTGCACCAGTCGCTGCTCCCAAGGCCGCCGCTAAAAAAGTAGCCGCGAAGAAAGTCGCTGCCGCCCCGGAAGCGCCAGTTGCGCCTGCCGAGCCAGCCGCCAAAAAGCGCACGCCCAACGCGGCCTTCATGAAAGCACTGACGCTGAGCCCCGAGCTGTCGGCTGTGGTCGGCAAAGCGCCTTTGCCACGCACCGAAATCGTCAAGCAGCTGTGGGTTTACATCAAGTCGCATGACCTGCAGGACAAGACCAACAAGCGCATGATCAACGCCGACAAAAAACTGCTGGCCGTGTTCGGCAAGCCGCAAGTCTCGATGTTCGAGATGGCTGGCCTGATCGGCAAGCACATCGTCAAATAAGCCGCTTTTTAGCGCAGCAAAAAGGCCGTCAATGACGGCCTTTTTTATGCCCGGCAGCGCCGTTCAGCCCCAGACGACCGAGCGCATCGAAATCGAGCCGCCCTGAAAGCTGGTGTTGAAAAAGCGCATCGGCTCGCCACTCTCGACCGCACCGGCCGCGTACAGCAGCGGCAAATAATGCTCGTAAGTGGGATGAGCGATTTTGGCAAGCTGGCCAAGTTTCTGAAAATTTTGCAGCGCATCAAGGTTGCCCTGCTGCACATAGCCCGCAATCGTCTGGTCGAACTCCAGCGCCCAGTCGTAAGCCTGGCTGGCGCTGGCGCCGCGCTGCATCTGACCCAGGTTATGCACGAGGTTGCCGCTGGCCACAATCAGCACACCCCGGTCGCGCAGCGCCTTGAGCTGGCGGGCCAGCGCGTAGTGGTCTTGCGGCGCGCGTCCGTAGTCCATGCTGAGCTGAATGACCGGAATATCCGCCTCGGGAAACATCGGTTTCAGAACCGCCCAGGCGCCGTGGTCCAGCCCCCATTTGCCGGTGTCCAGCCCCAGCGGCGCAGAAGCGCGCTGGCGCACCAGCAGGCTGATGGCGCGGGCGGCGGCCGGATCGCCGGGCGCCGGGTATTGCTGGTCGAACAGCTCTTGCGGAAAACCGCCAAAATCATGAATCGTCTTCGGCTGCGCCATCGCGGTCAGCCACCAGCCCTCGGTCAGCCAGTGCGCGGAAATGCACAAAATCAGCTGCGGGCGGGGCTGCTGCGCACCAAACTGAGCCCCCAGCGCCTGCCAGCTGCGAAAATATTCGTTGCCCTCCAGCGCATTCATCGGGCTGCCGTGACCGACAAACAGCACCGGCATCCGATCCGACTTTTTCAGGGAAGCCAGCTGATCAAGCTGAGTCATGGCGGGGATGGCAGGCGGCATAAAATTTTTCCTGTAGGGTCTTGAAGCACGGGCTGGCTGCACCAGTTCGGGGTTGATATATTAAACGTCAGTCATGCGTCATCTAGAAATTTCAAAATTTTGTCAACTGAAGTGACGGGTCGTTATGCTGCTTTTTAGCGTTTTATTGATCTAATCGTTGTCTGCTTGTGACTCTTTTCATCATCAAAAACTCAAAAATTTCGCACGATCGGTAGTTGCCCCCTTCAACAAAGGGGGCAACGCCTGTTATATTGCACTGCAACATATTTCTCGTTTTCATCTGGAATTTACACAAAAAGGTCTTTCTTATGCTGTACCAAATCTATGAATCCCAGCGCACCCTGATGGAGCCGTTTGTTGATTTTGCGCAGGCTGCGGCAAAGCTCTACAGCAACTCATCCTCGCCGATGGGCAAAAGCCCCTTCGCCCAGCGCGTCTCGGCCGGTTACAGCCTGGTGTACCGCCTGGGCAAGGACTACGAAAAGCCAGCCTTTGACATCAGCTCGGTTGATGCCGATGGCGTCAGTCTGGCGATTCACGAGCGCATCGAAATTGACAAGCCGTTTTGCGAGCTGCGCCGCTTCAAGCGTTTTACCGACGACCTGAACACGCTGGCCCACCTGAAGGGCCAGCCGGCCGTGCTGGTCGTGGCACCGCTGTCGGGCCACTACGCCACGCTGCTGCGCGACACCGTCAAAACGATGCTGAAAGACCACAAGGTCTATATCACCGACTGGAAAAATGCGCGCAATGTGCCGCTGTCCGACGGCGAATTCCACCTCGACGACTACGTCAACTACGTGCAGGAATTCATCCGCCACCTGCAGGCCAAGTACGGCAACTGCCACGTCATCAGCGTGTGCCAGCCGACGGTGCCGGTGTTTGGCGCCATTTCGCTGATGGCTTCGCGCGGCGAAACCACACCGCTGTCGATGATCATGATGGGCGGCCCGATTGATGCGCGCCTGTCGGCCACCGCCGTCAACGACCTGGCCACCGCCAAGCCCTACGAGTGGTTTGAAAAAAATGTGATTTACCGCGTTCCGAGCAACTTCCCAGGCGCAGGCCGCCGCGTTTATCCCGGCTTCCTGCAGCACACCGGCTTTGTCGCGATGAACCCGGATCGCCACGCGACCAGCCATTACGACTACTTCCAGAACCTGATCAAGGGTGACGACGCCAGCACCGAAGCGCACCGCAAGTTCTACGACGAGTACAACGCCGTGCTCGACATGGATGCTGATTACTACCTGGAAACCATCAAAACCGTGTTCCAGGAATTCAAGCTGGTCAACGGCACCTGGGAAGTGATGTCGGTCGAAGGCCAGCTCCAGCAGGTCAAGCCGGGCGATATCACCACCACTGCCGTGATGACGGTCGAAGGTGAGCTCGACGACATCGCTGGCCCCGGCCAGACGCGTGCGGCGCTCGATTTGTGCAGCGGCGTGCCGGAAAGCAAAAAACTCCACCTGGACGCCATCGGCGCCGGTCATTACGGCATTTTCAGTGGCCGCCGCTGGCGCGAAATTGTCTACCCAGCCGTCAAAGCCTTCATTCTGGAACAAAACGCATCGCTGACCCAGCAAGCCGCCACCCCCGTGCTGGCCGCACCGAAAGTCGCCATCGAGACGGCAGAAGCTATCGTTGCTGTCGCGCCAGTCAGCGTCAAGAAAGCAGCCAAAAAATCTGCCCCAGCCGCCAAAGCAGCCGTTCAGGCAGTAGCAGCGATCAAGGAAGAACTCGCTGAGTCGGCCGCGACAGTGGAAACCAGTACACCGGTGGAAACAGCACCTGCGGTGGAAGTGGCAGTTGCCGCCGAAGTGACGGATGCCGCCCCGGCCTCCGTCACTGCTGAAAACTCAGTCGCCTAAAAACGCCCGCACCGCCACCCTTGAAAACAGGGGTGGCGCT
>JAPLPS010000014.1 GCA_026400075.1 Polaromonas sp. | reverse complement strand
CTACGGCGGCAGCATGATCGACTACAACGTGCGCGCCGAGCGCATGGGCTGGCTGCCGTCGGCGCCGCAGCTGCAGACGAACCCGATGCAGGTGGTGAAAGACGCGCAAGCCGCAGGGCTCGACGCCAAAGACTACGCGGTCAAGGCGCTGAAAGACGGCAGCTTGAAACTGAGCTGCGAAGACCCGGACCACCCGGCGAACTGGCCGCGCAACATGTTTGTCTGGCGCTCCAACATCATCGGCTCGTCGGGCAAGGGCCACGAGTATTTCCTCAAGCACCTGCTCGGGACGACCAACGGCGTGCAGGGCAAGGACTTGGGTAAAGAAGAAGCCAAGCCCGAGGAAGTGGTCTGGCACGACAAGGCCCCCGAAGGCAAGCTGGACCTGCTGGTCACGCTCGATTTCCGCATGAGCACGACCTGCCTGTATTCGGATATCGTTCTGCCCACGGCCACCTGGTACGAAAAGAACGACCTGAACACCAGCGACATGCACCCGTTCATCCACCCGCTTTCAACGGCGGTGGACCCGGTCTGGCAATCGAAAAGCGACTGGGAAATCTACAAGGGCTTTGCCAAGAAATTCAGCGAACTCTGCGACGGCCATCTCGGCGTCGAAAAAGAAATGGTGCTCACCCCGGTGATGCACGACACGCCGGGCGAGCTGGCCCAGCCCTTCGAAGTCAAGGACTGGAAACGCGGCGAGTGCGAGCTGATTCCCGGCAAGACCGCCCCGCAGATGACGGTGGTCGAGCGCGACTACCCGAACGTGTACAAGCGCTTCACCGCCGTCGGCCCGCTGCTGAACAAGATCGGCAACGGCGGCAAGGGCATTGCGTGGAACACGCAGATTGAAGTCACCCAGCTCGGCCAGCTCAACGGCCTGGTCACCGAGCCCGGCGTGACGCAGGGCATGCCGCGCATCAACAGCGACATCGACGCCTGCGAAATGGTGCTGCAGCTGGCGCCCGAAACCAACGGCCACGTCGCCGTGAAAGCCTGGGAAGCATTGGGCAAGCAGACCGGACGCGACCACACGCACCTGGCGCTGCACCGCGAGGACGAAAAAATCCGCTTCCGCGACATTCAGGCGCAGCCGCGCAAGATCATCAGCTCGCCGACCTGGAGCGGCATCGAGTCCGAAACGGTTTCGTACAACGCCGGTTATACGAATGTGCATGAATACATCCCGTGGCGCACGCTGACCGGCCGCCAGCAGTTTTACCAGGATCACCCGTGGATGCTGGCGTTTGGCGAAGGCTTTGCCAGCTACCGGCCACCGGTCAATTTGAAGGCGACGGCGGGCGTTCACGGCATCCGTTCCAACGGCAACGCTGAAATCCTGCTGAACTTCATCACGCCGCACCAGAAATGGGGCATTCACTCGACCTACACCGACAACTTGCTGATGCTCACGCTCAGCCGGGGCGGGCCGATTATCTGGCTTAGCGAGGACGATGCCAAGCTGATTGGCGTTGAAGACAACGACTGGATCGAAGCCTACAACGTCAACGGCGCGATTGCCGCGCGGGCCGTCGTCAGCCAGCGCGTCAAGCCCGGCATGGTGATGATGTACCACGCGCAGGAAAAAATCGTCAACACGCCCGGCTCGGAAATCACCGGCCAGCGCGGCGGCATTCACAACTCGGTGACCCGGATTGTGCTGAAACCGACGCACATGATCGGCGGCTACGCCCAGCTGAGCTACGGCTTCAATTACTACGGAACCATCGGCACCAACCGCGACGAATTCGTCGTCGTGCGCAAGATGGACAAGGTGGACTGGTTAGACACGCCCACCGATGACGAATATGTCGCCGCCGTGCGCAAAATGGGACAAATGGGAGAAATGGCATGAAAGTACGCGCACAAATCGGCATGGTGCTGAACCTGGACAAGTGCATCGGCTGCCACACCTGTTCCGTCACCTGCAAAAACGTCTGGACCAGCCGCCCCGGCGCCGAATACGCCTGGTTCAACAACGTCGAAAGCAAGCCCGGCATCGGCTACCCCAAGGAATGGGAAAACCAGGACAAGTGGAACGGCGGCTGGATTCGCAAGGCTGACGGCTCCATCGAGCCGCGCCAGGGCGGCAAGTGGAAGCTCTTGATGCGTCTGTTCGCGAATCCGAGCATGCCGCAGATTGACGACTATTACGAGCCTTTCACCTTCGACTACGCGCACCTGCAGGCCGCGCCCGAAATGAAGGCCACGCCGACGGCACGCCCGCGCAGCCTGATCACCGGCAAGCGCATGGAAAAAATCGAATGGGGCCCGAACTGGGAGGAAATCTTGGGCGGCGAGTTTTCCAAGCGCAGCAAGGACGCCAACCTGGACAACTTCGACCGGGTGCAAAAAGAGATGGTGGGCCAGTTCGAGAACACCTTCATGATGTATTTGCCGCGCCTGTGCGAGCACTGCCTGAACCCGGCCTGCGTCGCATCCTGCCCGTCAGGCTCGATCTACAAGCGCGAAGAAGATGGCATCGTGCTGATCGACCAGGACAAATGCCGGGGCTGGCGCATGTGCGTCTCGGGCTGCCCGTACAAGAAGATTTACTACAACTGGAAGAGCGGCAAGGCTGAGAAATGCACTTTCTGCTACCCGCGCATCGAGGCGGGCCAGCCGACGGTGTGCAGCGAAACCTGCGTCGGGCGCATTCGCTACCTGGGCGTGATCCTGTATGACGCCGACCGCATCCAGGAAGCGGCCAGCGTCGCCGACGACAAGGATTTGTACCAGGCCCAGCTCGACATGTTCCTGAACCCGCACGACCCGGCGGTGATTGCCCAGGCGCGGCTGGACGGCATTCCCGAAGCCTGGCTCGAAGGCGCGAAGAACAGCCCGGTGTACAAGATGGCGGTGGACTGGAAAGTCGCGCTGCCGCTGCACCCCGAGTACCGCACGCTGCCGATGGTTTGGTATGTGCCGCCGCTGTCGCCCATCACCTCGGCGGCCAACGCCGGGCAAATCGGCATCAACGGCGAGCTGCCTGACATCGCCCAGATGCGCATTCCGGTGCAGTACCTGGCGAATCTGCTGACCGCTGGCGACACCGGCCCGGTGATTCGCGCCTTGCAGCGCATGCTGGCGATGCGCGCCTACCAGCGCAGCAAGCATGTGGACAACGAACAAAACCTGGCCGTGCTCAAGCAGGCCGGGCTGACGGTGGCCGAAGTCGAGGAGATGTACCACATCATGGCGATTGCCAACTACGAAGACCGCTTCGTGATTCCGAGCAGCCACCGCGAATACGCGGAAAACGCTTTCGACATGCGCGGCGGCTGCGGCTTCACCTTCGGCAACGGCTGCTCCGACGGCGCCAGCGAAGTCAGCCTGTTCGGCGGCAACAAAAAACGCACCATCCCCATCAAGCTGGAGGTCTGAGCGATGTCACTGTTCAACAAACCCGTGATGGCTTCCATGACCCTGCGCGTGCTGGCGCGGCTGCTGTCCTACCCCGATGCCGAACTGCGCGGCCATCTGGCCGACATGCGCGCTGTGCTGCACGGCGAGCAGGCGCTGGCGCCGCAGCGGCTGGCCGAGCTGGACGCGCTGATGGCGCTGCTGGCGAACGGCGAGCCGCTGGCCACCGAAGCCGCTTACGTCGAGCTGTTCGACCGGGGCCGCGCCACCTCGCTGCACCTGTTCGAGCATGTGCATGGCGACTCCCGCGACCGGGGGCCAGCCATGATCGACCTGGCCCAGACTTACGAAAAAGCCGGCCTGTTTCTCGGCGAAGGCGAGCTGCCCGACTTTTTGCCGGTGGTGCTGGAGTTCACCTCGACCCAGCCGTCGCAGCAGGCGCGCGAGTTTCTGGCAGAAATGGCGCATATCTTCAACGCCATTTTTGCCGCCCTGCAGCAGCGGGGTAGCGCCTACGCCTGCATCCTCGGCGCGCTGCTGGAACTGGCGGGTGAAAAAGCCTCGCCGGTAGAAATCGCCGCCGAAGAGGCCATCGACGCCGTCTGGCAGGAGCCTGAGGTGTTTGGCGGCTGCTCGTCCAAAGGCCAGGCCAGCCCCGGCCAGCCGCAACCGATTCACATCGTGCCCAAGGCCCAGCGCCCGGCACGCCCCGCCCAAGGAGCGCAAGCATGAGCCCGCTGAACGATTTTCTTTTTGGCATCTATCCCTACATCTGCCTGGCCGTGTTCTTGCTCGGCAGCCTGATCCGCTTTGACCGCGACCAGTACACCTGGAAGAGCGATTCATCGCAACTGCTGCGCGCCGGGCAGCTGCGCTGGGGCAGCAATCTGTTCCATGTCGGTGTGCTGTTTTTGTTCTTCGGCCACAGCGTTGGCATGTTGACGCCGCACTTTATTTATGAGCCGTTCATCAGCGCCGGTGCCAAGCAGCTGATGGCGATGGTCTCGGGCGGGCTGTTTGGCCTGCTGGGCTTTATCGGCGTGTCGCTGCTGCTGCAGCGCAGGCTCGGCGACGAGCGCATCCGCGCCACGTCCAAAACCAGCGACATCGTGCTGCTGGTGCTGCTCTGGCTGCAACTGGCACTCGGCCTGGCCACCATTCCGCTGTCGGCCCAGCATCTGGACGGCGGCATGATGCTGCAACTGGCGGGCTGGGCGCAGCACATCATGACCTTCCAGCCGGGCGCGCCAGCCATGCTGGCCGAAGCCAGCTGGGTGTTCAAGCTGCACATGTTCCTGGGCATGTCGATTTTTCTGATCTTTCCGTTCACCCGGCTGGTGCATGTGTGGAGCGGCTTTGGCTCGGTGGCTTATCTGGTTCGCCCTTACCAGGTGGTGCGCAGCCGCCGTCTGGGCGTGACTGTCATGCCCCGTGCGCCCCAGCAGCAGCCCGCCAGTGCAGTGCAGGCCCAGCCAGCCAGGACGCAGATGCCGGGCCAGCCCTTGAAACCCCTGTTGACACCAAAAGGCACATTGTGATGAACACGCCCAGGCCTGCACCCACTTCCACCGTCACCGGCTGCGGCAGCAGCGCCTGCCAGTGCGCCAGCCCGGCCAGCCCGGCTGGCGAGGCCGCCGCGCCCGCATTCGTCACCGCCGCCATCAACGGCATCGCCCTGCACGAGCCCGGCGAGCACCTGGACATCGGCGAACTGCGCGAGCGCGCCTATGGCGAGTTACTGCGCCAGCAGGCGGTCAGGGACGGCCTGCTGCCGCGCCACACCGGCTTGATCGCCCCCGAGCCAGACGAGGCCATGCGCCTGGTTCTCGAAGCGATGGTGGACCAGGCCGTGACCACGCCCGAGCCCACCGAAGACGAATGCCAGCGCTACTACGAGGCGAACAAGCCCCAGTTCATGGTCGGCCAGGCGCTGCATGTGCGCCACATCCTGTTTGCCGTGACGCCCGGCGTCAACGTCCACGCGTTGACGATTCACGCCGAAAAAGCCCTGCTGGAGCTGACCGGCCAGCAGGCATCGCCCGAGCGCTTTGCCCGGCTGGCCGCCGAGCTGTCCAACTGCCCGAGCAGCCAGCTGGGCGGCGATCTGGGCTGGATAGGCCCGGACGACTGCGCCCCCGAGCTGGCCAACGAGCTGTTTCACCAGAAACACGCGCAGTGGGGCATGGGCGTGCATCCGCGCCTGATTCACACCCGCTTTGGCTTTCACATCATCGAGGTGCTGAACCGCCGCGCTGGCAAGCTGCCCGCTTACGCCGAAGTGCGCCAGCGCATTGCCGCGCTGCTGGCGATGCAGTCGCGGGCGCGGGCGCTGCACCAGTACATCAGCCTGCTGGCGGGCGAGGCGCTGGTCGAAGGCGTCGATCTCGAAGCGGCCGATTCGCCCCTGGTGCAATGACCGAACCCGCCGCAGCGACAGACGATCTGCTGCTGCGCCTGCGGCGTTTTCAGTCCGACTATTTTCCGCTGCACCAGCAGCGCTTTCAGGATCTGGTGACCGAAGGCCAGCATCCGAAGACGCTGTTCATCGGCTGCTCGGACTCGCGGGTTGTGCCCTATTTGCTGACCGGCACCGGGCCGGGCGAGCTGTTCATCGTGCGCAATGTCGGCGCCTTCATTCCGCCCTACGGCGGCTCGCACGGCCTGCACGGCACGACGGCGGCGATTGAATTTGCCGTGCTGCACCTGAAAGTCGAGCGCATCGTGGTCTGCGGCCACAGCCAGTGCGGCGGCATCCGCGCCGCTTATGAAGGCGTGCCCGACGAAGCCGTGGCGCTGAAATCCTGGCTCAAGCTGGTCAGCGAAGCGCTGCTGCCAGTCCACCAGCCCGGCCCCGAGGCGCTGCGCCGCACCGAGCAGCGCTCAGTGGTGCTGCAGCTGGAGCGGCTGATGGCGTACCCGATGGTGCGCCGCGCCGTGGAAGCCGGGACGCTGACGCTGCACGGCTGGCACTACATCATTGAGGCCGGGGAAATCCACATCTTTGATGCCCGCAAAGGCGATTTTGTCCCGGCTTCCCAGGCTTCGGATTGCGGCACCGGGCCGTATCAGCCTTATGTGGAGCACGATGGGCAGGTTATTGGGGATTGAGCCGGGCGGCGGCAAAAACAAGCCGCCGCTGACAGGGTGTATCCTGTTTAATACACTCAACCCATGCGCAGCATTCAGACCACAGAGATCTTCGATACCTGGTTTGCGGGCCTGAAAGACCGGCAGGCGCGGGTGCGTATTCAAGTGCGTATTGACCGCGCCGAGCGTGGCAATTTTGGCGATGTCAAACCAGTGTCCGAGGGCGTGTCGGAGATGCGCATCGACCACGGCCCCGGCTATCGGGTCTATTTCACTCAGCGTGGACTTTAGGAGTTGCTCATGACGATCAAACTGCGCAAATGGGACAGTGCCGAGCACCTGAAAACCGAGGAAGACATGGCGCTGTACCTGCAAGCCTGCATGGACGAGGCCGGAGATGACGCGGCCTTTATCGCCAGCGCGCTGGGCACCATCGCCCGCGCTCGTGGAATGAGTCAGCTGGCGCGCGACACCGGCCTGGGGCGCGAGAGTCTTTACCCTTCTTGCGCGGAAAGCCCCGTCCTTCAGGGCGGGGATGCAGAGCGCGGACACCGAAGGTTTCCTTTGTAGCTGTCAATAAGTCAAACTGCTGATTAAAATTTCAGCATGCAGCGCCTCCAGTCCTTCAAGTTTGAACTCATGCCCAAAGGTGGGCAGGCGCGGGACATGGGCTGTTTCGCCGGGGCACGCCGGTTTGTGTTCAACAAAGCTTTGGATCTGCAAAAGAAAACCTACGAAGCTGAAAAGAAACAGTTGAGTTTTGCCCACCTGTGCAAACAGCTTGTCGCATGGAAGCAGGAATTTGCGTGGCTCAAAGAAGCGCCTTCGCAAGCCTTGCAGCAGTCGCTCAAAGACCTGGACAAAGCTTGGCAAAACTTCTTTGCCAAACGCGCCGCCTTTCCGAAGTTCAAGAAAAAAGGGCAGCAAGAAAGTTTTCGTTTCCCCCAAGGCTTCAAACTCGACCAGCCCAACAGCCGAGTTTTCCTGCCCAAGCTGGGCTGGCTGCGCTACCGCAACAGCCGGGATATTCTCGGCACGGCCAAAAACATCACCGTTAGCCAAGCGGGCGGCAAGTGGTTTGCCAGCATTCAAACCGAGCGCGAGGTAGAACAACCCGTACCAACGGCCACCAGCGCCATCGGCATTGATGTGGGAATAGTCCGGTTTGCAGCCATGAGCGACGGCAATTTCATTGAGCCGCTGAACAGCTTCAAAAAGCACGAAAAACGTTTGGCGAAGTACCAGCGGCGCATGAGCTGCAAAACCAAATTCAGCAAAAACTGGCACAAAGCGAAGTGCAAAGTTCAAAAAGTCCACACCCAGATAGCCAACGCCCGCAAAGACTTCCTGCACAAAAAGACGGCTGAAATCAGCAAAAACCACGCAATGGTGGCTGTCGAAGATTTGCAGATCAACAACATGAGCAAGTCTGCAGCGGGAAATGCAGAAAAGCCGGGCAAAAACGTAGCCGCCAAGTCCGGGCTGAACAAAGCGATTCTGGATCAAGGCTGGTTCGAGTTCCGGCGGCAGCTGGACTACAAACTGGACTGGAATGGCGGCATATTGATAGCCGTGCCGCCGCAATACACCAGCCAGACCTGCCCATGCTGCGGCCATGTCGCCAAAGAAAACCGCCAGACACAAGCCAAATTCGTGTGTGTGGAATGCGGCTACGCGAACAACGCCGATGTGGTTGGCGCAATGAACATCTTGGCGCGGGGATACCGCGCAGCAGCCTGTGGAGAGAACGGCTCTGGCCTTGCGCGCAAGCGCAAGACGAAACCAGCCTCAGCGAAGCAGGAACCCACCGAAGCGGCTTCAGCCAGCGCAATGCTGGCTGAAGCGCAGTAGGAATCCCCTTCCTTTAGGGAGGGGAGGATGTCAAAAGGCGCTTTCCGGCGAAGGCAACCCGAATTTTGCGACCATCCTGAAGGTGGTCAATGCGCTCGGGCTCAAGCTGAGCGCCGCCTCGGCACACGCCGGGCCGTAAGCAGGGGAGCTGGCATCAAGCTGGCCCCCGCCACGCGGTGCGCTGCTCAAGATCGTGTCCACGGCACCCGATGTGGCCTTGAGGTCATTGCATCCATAGCTGTCTGTCTCCGGGTTCAGCCCTGCGCTAAACTGCCAGCGCCTTGAACTTTTGGATTGCTGACCCTTGATGGCTGATAACTATGACGACTATTCCCGCGATCAGCTTTTGCGCCTGCTGCGCGAGCGCGACCGCAACCAGGCTCCACGCTTGGGCCTGGTGTGGGAGCGCGACGCGATTGACCATGAGGTAGCAGTCAACCAGGATTTTGTGGCGCTGGACTGGGACGCGGCGCTTTCATGCGGCGATGGCCCGCAGCAAAACCTGATCATTGAGGGCGACAACTTCGACGCCTTGCGCGCTCTGCGCATGACGCACGCGGGACGGGTCAAGTGCATTTACATCGACCCGCCCTACAACACCGGCAACCGCGATTTCATCTACAACGACCGCTTTATCGACAAGGACGACAGCTACCGCCATTCCAAATGGCTGGAATTCATGTTCCGGCGGCTGGAACTGGCCAAGGAATTGCTGACCGAAGACGGCGTGATTTTTGTGTCGATTGACGACAACGAGGTGTTTCATCTTGGGTTGTTGATGGGGCAGGTGTTCGGTGAAGCAAACTTCATCGCCAACGTGATTTGGCAAAAAGTTTTTTCACCAAAGAGCACGGCGCAGCATTTTTCAGATGACCATGAGTACATCGTTTGTTTTGCGCTGAACAAGACCGTATGGCGGCCCAATCCGGTGCCGCGCTCGGTAGCACAAGACAAAGCCTATAAAAACTCCGACAACGACCCACGCGGTCTTTGGACATCGGGTGATCTGTCTGCGCGTAACTTTTACAGCAAGGGAACCTACCCGATTACCTGTCCATCGGGGCGTGTTGTTGCAGGGCCACCGCCTGGTAATTACTGGAGGTTTTCCGAAGAAAGATTTCTGGAACTTGATCGCGACAACCGTATTTGGTGGGGAAAAAGTGGCGATAACATCCCGCGTTTTAAGCGTTTCCTATCTGACGTGCAAAAAGGCGTCGTGCCGCAAACCCTCTGGAAGTACGAAGAGGTCGGTCACACGCAGGATGCCAAAAAGGAAATTCACGAAATCTTGAAATTCGAGAAGTCGGAAGACGTTTTTTCAACACCCAAGCCCGTTGCCCTCATGGAACGCATCATGCGCATTGCCACCAACCCCGGCGACATCGTTCTGGATTTTTTTGCCGGGTCCGGCACCACGGCGCAGGCCGTGCTGAACCTGAACAAGGAAGACAACGGCCATCGAAAGTTCATCCTCGTCTCCAGCACCGAAGCCACAGCAGACGCGCCCGGCAAAAACCTGTGCCGCGACGTGTGCGCCGAACGCGTGCGCCGTGTGGTCAACGGCTACGACGACAAAAAAGGGCAAGCCGTTGCCGCGTTGGGCGGCGGTTTTGCCTACCTGCGCTGCCGCCGCATTCCGGCGGCCACGGTGTTTCGCAGCATCCAGCACGCGCAAATCTGGACTGCGCTGCAACTGATTCACGAGCTGGCGCTGTCGCCCTATCAGTCGGCGCTACCCCTGCAAACGGCGCAGGGCCAGCGGGGGCTGGTCATTTACCTGCCAAAAATCAGCGACGCGGCGCTGGAGGCGCTGCAAACGACGATTCAAGCCGTGGCGCAGGCCGTGGTCTATTCATGGCAACCGGCCTTGCTGGCGCAGCGATTCACCGACCCACGCCTGTCCTTTGAGGCGATTCCGGCATTTCTGGTCAACCGTTTTGGCGCACGCTCTGGCGCCAAGGGAGGCCAGCCATGAGCGCACCGTCACCGAAGGGCTACCAGCGCGAAGCGGTGAACAACGCGCTGGAGATTTTCCGCTACGCCGAAAACCAGTTGCGCCAGGCGCCGGACGCATCCAGTCACGCGGCGGCAACTGCCTTCAATGGCTGCCTGCTGCTGGAGGCGCCCACAGGGTCGGGCAAGACGCTGATGGCGGGAATGATCGCCGAGGCTTTTGCTGCGCCTGACCGCGACAACAACTCGCAAATCGTCTGGTTCTGGTTCACGCCTTTTACCGGGCTGGTCGAGCAGGCCAGGGGCGTCATCAAATCCACCTTTGCCGGTTTGCGAGTGCGCGACTTGCAAAGTGACCGCAAGGCGCAGGGCACCAAGAGCGGCGATGTGTTCGTGACGACCTGGGCGTCGGTGGCTGCGTCGAACGCCGCCACGCGCAAGGTGCGCAGCGGGGGCGAGTCGGCGCTGTCGCTCGATGCCTTGATTCAAGTCTTGCGCGCCGATGGCTTTCGCATTGGCGTGCTGGTCGATGAGGCGCACCACGGCTTTGCGCGGGCTACCGAGGCCGTGCGCTTTTACCGCGAAACGCTCAGGCCGGAATTCACGCTGATGATTACCGCCACGCCAGACGATCAGGACGTGGAAAAGTTCAAGAAGGCCGCTGGCATCGGTCATTTGCATCGCATCTGCGTGAGCCGCCAGGAAGCGGTGGACGCCGGGCTAATCAAAGACGGCATCAAGTCGATTGCCTATCTGGCGGCGGACGATCAAAAAGAGCTGGTCGATTTTGCCGCGACGGCGCTGCTTGACGGCTGGGGCATGCATAACGCTATCAAACAGCAACTGCAGGCCGCTGGTATCAACTTGGTGCCGCTTATGTTGGTACAGGTGGCCAATAGTGCCAATGCCATCAAGGAAGCCAGAGAGCGCCTGGCCGCCTTGGGCGTGCCGGAAGCGAAAGTGGCCTGGTATGAAGCCAGCGACCCCAACGACGATTTGCTGTCTGTGGCGATTGACGAGCAAAAGGAAGTGCTGATTTTCAAGGTGGCGGTTGCGCTGGGTTTTGATGCGCCGCGTGCCTTCACACTGGTGTCGATGCGCGGGGCCAAAGACACGGACTTTGGCATTCAGGTGGTCGGGCGCATCCTGCGCGTGCATGGCCGCTTGCAAGGGCCGACGCTGGAAAAGACGCTGCCCGAACTGCTGCGCTGCGGTTATGTGTTTTTGGCCGATGCGTCGAATCAAAGCGGGCTAGTCCACGCGGGCGAGAAAATCAACGCGATTCAAAGCGAGTTGTCCCAAGTCTGCCCGTTCACGATGGTGGTGAAGGTCGCCGGGCGCAGCGAAATTCAAGTCACCGAAAATGGGCAGACGCAATTGGTCACTGTGCCGTATTCGCCGCCGGTCTGGCCTGCGCCGCCAGTAGTTGCAGAGGCCGAAACCGGGGACTGTGGCGGTGTGGCGGCGGTCAAAGTTGCACCGGCCTGGCAGGAAACAGGAATCTTGACGAATCTGGTGCTGACGCCACCGCCTTCAGCGCCCACATCAGCAACATCGGTCACTTTGCCGGGCGGCATGGCGGCACCTCGTCCTGGCCCGATCAGCTCGGGGCACAAACGCCATGCCCTTCGCGATGGCGTGCAGCGGGTTTACCAGTCGGAGCGACTGCCCCTGACCACTGAAGAATTGTTGACATCCATTGCGGCGCATATCGCCATTGACGACAAGGTATTCAATGCCGGTTTTCGCCAGTCAGTGAAGGTGACGCGGCAGACGGTTGACCTGTTTGTCAGTGACAGCGAAGCCGCGTTGTCGTCGATACAGGCCCGCTTGTCGGACTCGGAAATGGCGCGGCGGGCGCAAAACGTGCTGTTTGATGCAGCCTATCTGGACCCGCGCGACCTGCATGAGGCCTTGCTGGCCCGGCTTAAAACCGAATACAGCCACCGGGGCATCGACAGCGGCGACGCGGACTTGGAGCGCGCCCTGAACCGCATCATGGCGACTTACCCACGGCTGATTCGGACAGCGGCGCGCACCTGTCTGGCCAAGTTCAAGGAAGTGTTTGACGCCGCGCCCTTGCCCGATTTCGTGGAACTGCCCGCTGGCGCGAAAAAGTCGCGCCTCAACATCTATGGCGTCATGCCGCAAGACCTGAACGGGCCGGAACGCACGTTTGCCGACCTGCTGGATGCCGACACTTCGGGCACGGTCGAATACTGGTTCCGCAACGAGCCGCGTAAACCGTGGTCGATTGGGATCGTGATGCCCAGCGGCGACCGCTACTTTCCTGATTTTGCTATCAAGGTCACGGGGCGAACGGCAGGCGGCGGTCTGCTGCTGGTGGAAACCAAAGGCAACCACATCCTGAACGGCGACGATACCTTGTACAAAATTCAGGCTGAACACAAGCTGTACCGGATTCCGCTGATGCTGGCGCAAGACGCAGGCGGGCGATTTATGACGGTCAGGTATTTCGCCACCACCGGGCGCAATGAGGAAGACCAGATTTTCAGGGTTGAGAATCTGGCCGGGTATTGATAGGGAAGTGCGAACGCCATCACTGAGTTTTTGATTCCCATGAAAACTGTCCGCCTTTTCTGTTCTGGTCGAAGTCAGGCCCATCACATCGGGCGGCCCCTGCCAATCCACTCTTCCGTTTTCCGAATCGACAGCCGGTAGCGGGCGCAATTGAAAGGTTCGAGCCGCTCCAGTTCTCTGCGCAACAGCGTCTGAAAAGCAGGCCGATCCAGCTCGGGCAGCGCCAGTGCCGCGATGGCGTCCTGCAGACCAGCGCCCTGCGTCACCACCTCGCGCACCGCTTCGCCCAGTTGCTCGCGGTACTTGGCGCGAAACGGGTCCGGCGCGCCCATGGATTCCAGAATCACCTTGTACTTGACAATCGAGCGCCGGTAGGTCCAGGCAAACAGCTCCGCCGCCAGCGTGACATCCAGCCGCTCATACACCCCCGTGACGGCGAGCGCGTAGTCGTGCGGCTCGACATCGAGAAAGGACAGCGGCGCGCAGTTGGACAGCATCAGCGGCAGGTTGGCGCACAGTCGGCTGGTGCGCTTGTTGCCGTCTTCAAACGGCTGCAGGTAGGCGATATGCACCCACAGGAAAAACGCTGCTTCCACCGGATTTTTGACCTGCCGGGCCTTGTCGATCACCAGCCCCAGCATTTCTTCCAGCAGCATCGGCGCCTGCGTCGGCAGGTACACCGAATCCGTGATGTGAACGACTGTGTGCCGAATGGCGCCGACGGCGTCGGGGTTGTCGAGCAGGCCTTGCATCAGCAGCGCCTGAATGTTGCGCACCACCGGCGCCGTGATGCCGTACTCGGGCACCGCATCGACCATGAACTCGATGGCGTCCTTGTGGTTCAGCAGCATGGCGGCGTCCATGTCGTCATCGGCTGAGCGGCCTTTGGCAAACAGCGCCTGCGTGTCGAGCAGGCTTTTGCGGTTGCCCTCCAAGCGCGACGACTGCCAGGACAGATCAATCAAGAGCTGCTCCAGCACCTTGCGCGCGTAGGTGCTTGCCGGTTGCTGGCCTTGGGCGCGCCCGCTTGCCAGCAGGGTGTCGGCCAGATTCGCTGGGAGCAGCGACGATTGATTCGGGATGTAGTCATCGACAAACTGCCTGCGGTAGGAAACCGGCGTTCGTGTGCCGATAGGCGCTTGCAGCTGGGCGCGCAGTTCGAGCGCTGCAGCGCTCCAGGGCAGGGGCGACAGGGCTGTCTCTGATACAGGCGATACCGACGAGACGGGCGGCGCCGTATCCGCCGTGGGTGCCGTGTCCGTCGAAGGTGCTGCGATGGCGTAGCGTGTCGCGCGGCCAGAGCCCAGCCGAAGAAGGGCGCCGCTGGCCACCAGCGCGGCCAGGTAGCGGTTTACGGTGGGACGCTTTTCGCCGATTTGCGTCGCGATGTCGTCGGCTCCGACAGGCGCTAGCCCTTGGCTTGTACGCTGGGTCAAATAGCCAAGGATGCTTGAGGAAAGTTGTTTTTTGGCCATGACTGCTTTCTGATCAACATCTTCACAAGAATTTACCTTATCAATTTTCTTATCAAAGTGACCTATTTTTGATAGGATTTTTTTTAGATTGATAAGTAAAGCTCTGATTTTGATAAGAAAGCCTGCCTGCGAGCCGCTTTTCCCCGCCTGCGCCCGCCATGCTTGCGCTGCATCATTCAAACGCTTTAACCCCGGAAGCGGGGCAGGGCTTCCCGCAGATTGACGCGTAAAAAGGCTATTCTTCCCGGATGCGCAGCGGCTCGGATTCCTGGTTTTCGGACACAGGCTTGGCGCGCAAGGGGTTCGCCTGTCAGCCGGGCGGGCGTGGATTAAAACAGGAACAACACACATGAAGCGTGAACACTTCGGCCGGCCGCAAGACCTGACCGCCACCCAGCCCATCAGCCAGGACGTGCTGAAGGAAAAGTACCTGAAACCCGGCGAAAGCGGCGTCGAAGACGTGTACCGCCGCGTGGCGCGGGCGCTGGCCTCGGTCGAGCTGCCCGCCGAGCGCGCCCAGTACGAAGCGCTGTTTCTGGAAAACCTGCACGCGGGCGCTATCGGCGCGGGCCGCATCATGAGCGCGGCGGGCACCGACATTCAGGCCACGCTGATCAACTGCTTTGTCCAGCCGGTCGGCGACTGCATCCAGGGCGTCGATAGCGGCGGCTTTCCCGGCATTTACGAGGCGCTGCGCGAAGCGGCTGAAACCATGCGACGCGGCGGCGGCGTCGGCTACGACTTTTCGCGCATCCGCCCGCGTGGCGCCGAGGTCAAGGCGATGGCGTCGATGGCGTCCGGGCCGTGCAGCTACATCAACGTGTTTGACCAGTCCTGCGCCACCGTCGAAAGCGCGGGCGCCCGGCGCGGCGCGCAGATGGGCGTGCTGCGCATGGACCACCCGGATGTCCACGAATTCATCACCGCCAAGCGCACCCCTGGGCGCTGGAACAATTTCAACGTCTCGGTCGGCGTGCCGGATGCCTTCATGCAGGCGCTGGGCCAGGACGCGCCCTGGGAACTGGTGCATCAGGAAAAGCCCGGCGCGGCGCTGATCGCGCAGGGCGCTTTTCAGCGCGCCGACGGGCTGTGGGTTTATCAGACCGTCGCCGCCAGAGAGCTGTGGGACACGGTGATGCGCTCGGCCTACGACTTTGCCGAGCCGGGCATTTTGTTTCTGGACCACATCAATCAGGACAACAACCTGCGCTACTGCGAGTCGATTGCGGCGACGAACCCGTGCGTCACTGCTGACACTTGGGTGATGACGGCTGAGGGTCCGGCGCAGGTGGTTGATCTGATTGGCCGACGTTTCACGGCCGTGGTCGATGGACAGGCTTATCCGGTGGAGAGTGAAGGCTTTTTCAGCACCGGCCGCAAGCCCGTGCTGGCGCTCAAAACGCGCGAAGGCCAGACTTTGCGTCTCACGGCCGACCACCGGGTGCGGCGCGTAGTCCGCAAGACCCGTTATGTTTCGCAAGCCGAATGGATAGCGGCC
>JAPLPS010000445.1 GCA_026400075.1 Polaromonas sp. | reverse complement strand
TGGACGACCTCAAAGGCATCAGCGGCATCGGCGAGAAAAAGCTCGCCGCCTACGGCGCCGACGTGTTGCAAGCCTGCGCGGAGCTGGGCCTGCCGGGCGATGAGATGGATATGGACATGGAGGCACCAGACTGGCCAGAATGAAGCGATATTTTTTTGGCTCATAGGCTGATAGGATTCCTGATCCCGCTGATTTCATCAACGTCAAAAAAATGTCACATCTCAACCCTCGCACTGAAGGGAAAACCCATGCCAACCCATACCGACTCCGTTGAACAACCAGCCCGCGAATATTTATCCGTCGCAGTTTTGGACTTCGATCCACACAATCCGCGCTTTCCAGATGCGGTTAACGAGGGGGGCGTTGATGAGTTGATTGAGCGTTTTGTCCGCGATGAACGTCTGCTAGAAATAATCACGTCCATTGCGGACAAGGGCTATTTTGACGGTGAACCGCTGCTCGTCGTGCGTCATGGACACGACCGCTACCACGTCATTGAAGGCAATCGGCGATTGGCTGCATTGAAACTTCTCACACGTGAACTATCAGTGCCTCAAGGTCGTACCTCCATTGAGGATGTATGCGATGGGGCTAAATACCGCCCCGAAACGGTTCCCTGCCTAGTTTTCCCGCACGAAGATAAAATAATGCGATATTTGGGTTTTCGGCATATTACCGGCATTAAATCATGGGGTTCACTACAAAAAGCCCGCTACATTAAAAAGATGCGTGACAGATTTTACGTGGGACAGGAGAGTAAAATACAAATGACGGCCTTGGCACGTGAAATTGGTAGTCGTCCAGATTACGTAGCTCAAATGTTGACCGCTCTTAATTTGTATGAACGTGCCGAGAGTAAAAATTTCTACAATGTTAAAGGCCTTGAGCCCCAAGAAATTGAATTCGCTGTACTTAGTACAGCGATTAGCTACAACAATATTGCGACTTATGTAGGCTTGGAAGGGCGGCAAGATATGGCTGGTGCCAACGCAAATGACGATCACTTAAAAAATTTGTTGTCATGGATGTTTGTTGCACGTGGTGACCAAAAGCCAGTACTAGGTGATTCGCGCAATCTTAAGCAACTAGCTGCCGTCGTTGAATCTAAGGCTGCAACAGCGGTATTGATAAAAAATGGCAATTTAGATGCAGCCTATCAATTGAGTAGAGGGCCGGCTCAAGCACTAAGTCTTGCGCTAAAAGCCGTCGAACGAAAACTTCAGGATGCATGGGAGTGGCTGCCCCAAGTAGAAACACCGCTTACCGATGACGAAGGCTTAGCAGAAATAATTCGTAGGCGTGCGCAGGAGATTCGAGATGCGATCAAATCCAAACGGAGTTCCGGGGATGAATGATGAATTAAAGGTTTTCAGTGCTGTCGCAGTCACTCACACTCGACATTCAAGTCAGAGTGGAGCCAAACCATTAGATGGTATTCCAGTACTTGAATCCGTTGCAGTTACCCCGCCAGCTGCAAAATATGCAAAATATCGATGGTGCGATTACATTGAATTGCGGTGTATGACGCACGTTGACCATCGGTTTTCTCGTGATGCTTTAGCTGAAGCTTTGAAAGAATCAGAAGAAGTCAGTGGAGATGAATCCGATATGAACCCTGATGAATTTATTATTTCTGATGAAGATGAAAATTCTGAAGAAGTAATTGAATTGGAAACTGAAAAAAATGACCGGGACGAGTCTTTTTCAGCAACTTATTTCAAACATCTTCGATGGAGATCGACAACATTTGGCTCAGATTGGCCTTTTGTTATTGACGAGCATGCTCGTGAAATTGCAATCAAGCCGACTCTTGAAATATCGCACTATTTCTACCTTCACCTTTTACTTTCATCTTTGCTTAAATATTGCCCTAATAAGCGACGTAAAACTTACACAGGCTCATTTGAAGAAATATCATTAACTATTTTTCGTCGTTTAATGCCTCCAGGTTCTGAAGTACACTCGTTTGGGGCTGCACATAGCAAACGATATACCGGACATCTCTTTGAGCGATTGACAAAGTTGACTACAGATATCAGAGGAAATTTTCTTCTTACGCAGCAAGATTTTCCCAAAAATGATGCAGGTGATGGTGGACTTGATTTAGTGGCATGGAATGACCTCAAGGACACTCGGGATCACATTCCTATCGCATTAGCTCAATGCGGCTGCACGGCAGATGGCTGGCCGAACAAAATGCTGGAAGCATCGCCCGCAAAACTTGGGAAAAAACTGATAACCGGACATGACTGGGCCACCTATTATTTCATGCCGTTGGATTTAACGGATGAGCGTGATGGCCAAATGTGTTGGCAAGAATGGCGCGATATAAATGGTGTCATCGTCATTGACAGACTTCGCCTGATTCGATTAGCCGACTCTGCCGCGCTGGCTAAAAGCAACCTGTTGGCAAAAAGTGCCATAGACGAAGCCTTAGGAATGCGCCTGACCTGAATCAACCCCAAATTCCAGATGGCAGCGCCCGCGCCACGGCCTCGAACAGCGGTGGAGGCACAGCATTGCCGATCACTTTGTAACGCATATCTACGCTACCAGCGGTGGTTTCCGGAAAAATAAAGTCTTTTACAAAACCCTGGAGTCGAGCTGCCTCGCGGTAGCTGAAGCGTCGAGCAGGAGCATCGGTTTCAAATTCCCAGACGTTATGCTCCCGTTTTTTCAGTGGTGGACTCATTGGATGGAGCGGCATATGGCGTGGATTTGCCACTATCGTTTTGGATGCATCGTCCCAGTTTTGACGTCGATTGCGTGAAAGGTAGTACCAATGAAACTCACGGGCATAGAACTCACCATCGGGCCAAGCTGGTAAATCGCCAATGGCTTGGCGAATGGTTTTATAAGGCTGCTCGGTATCCTTGCCATGCGTAGGTTGAGGAAAGTGGTAATCAGTATTAAAATCATCGCGAATACCCACAATGAAAATTCTCCGCCGTTCTTGTGCAACACCATAGTCTGCGGCATTAAGAACTTCAGCCTTTACCTTGTAACCTGCTTCGGTAAATACCTTGAACTGATCCTCCAAAAGATGACTGAAGTTGCGACGCACCATTCCCGATACATTTTCAACAATGAAAGCACGCGGTTTGATGAGTCGCAAGGCACGTGCAAATTCAAGATATAGCTTATTAATACCCGCCGCTGGATTACGCAAGCCGCCCTGACTAAATCCTTGGCACGGGTAGCAACCGACCAGCAACTCTGCCTCGGGAAAGGTCTGGATGCGAGCAATATCACCGAGCACATAGTCAGTTTCGGAATGGTTAGCCAAGTACACGTCGCGTGCGTAGGCCAACTTATCGTTGGCCATGACGACGTCAAACCCTGCCGAAATGACGCCAGCATCGGACCCGCCGCAGCCTGAAAATAAAGAAACCGCCTTCATAGCTTAGAAAATTTCATGAAACAGAGAGTTTAGCCGCCTACACATCGCATGGCCAGCTCTGTTTTTAGGGTTCAAAGCTCCACCCACAACACCGTCTATTGCTCCAGTCGCGCAAGCGCGTCGAGGAAATCGCCGGGATGCTGGAAGAGGCGGGCCTGAAAGCAATGGCCTACCACGCCGGTTTTGACGCCAAAGTTCGCCAGCAGCGGCAAGACCGCTTTTTGCGCGAAGACGGCTGCGTGATGGTGGCGACGATTGCCTTTGGCATGGGCATCGACAAGCCCGATGTGCGCTTTGTCGCGCATCTGGACATGCCGAAAAACATCGAGGGCTATTACCAGGAAACCGGCCGCGCCGGGCGCGATGGCCTGGCCGCCGACGCGTGGATGGTTTATGGCCTGCAGGACGTGGTGAACCAGCGCCGCATGATTGACACCAGCGAAGCCGCCAGCGAGGAGTTCAAGCAGGTGATGCGCGGCAAGCTCGACGCGCTGCTCACGCTGGCCGAGGGCACGCGCTGCCGCCGCGTCAGCCTGCTGGGCTACTTTGGCGAAGCGAGTGAACCGTGCGGCAACTGCGACAACTGCTTGAATCCGCCCGCCGTCTGGGACGCGACCGAGGCGGCGCGCAAGCTGCTCAGTTGCCTTTACCGCGTGCAGCAGGCCAGCGGCATCCACTTTGGCGCGGGCCACATTCTGGACATTTTGCGCGGCAAGCCCAACGACAAAATCATCCAGTACGGCCACGACAAGCTCAGCACCTTCGGCATAGGCGCAGACCTGAGCGAGCCGCAATGGCGCGGCGTGCTGCGCCACCTGATCGCCAGCAACCTGGTCGCCAGCACGCTGATGCACAGCGCCAGCGGCAACAGTTTCAACACGCTGCAATTGCTACCCGACGCCCGGCAGGTGCTGAAAGGCGAGGCCAGCGTGCTGCTGCGCCAGCAAGCCGTCAAGGCCAAAGGCGAACGCACGCGGCACAGCAGCAAATCGACGGTCAAAACTTCTGTCAAGGGCTTGGCCGAAGCGACGCTGAACGCCGGGGCGCTGGAACGGCTGGCGCGCCTGAAAGCCTGGCGCACGCAAGTGGCCAAAGCGCACAACCTGCCGCCGTTCGTCATCTTCCACGACGCCACGCTGCGCGCCATTGCCGAGCAGGCGCCGCAAGGCCTGGACGACCTCAAAGGCATCAGCGGCATCGGCGAGAAAAAGCTCGCCGCCTACGGCGCCGACGTGTTGCAAGCCTGCGCCGAACCGACAAGGGGCGCGCCAGCGCCAGACCTGCAGGGCCAGCCGGAGATGCCGGACATGCCAGACATGCCGGTCGAGTGGGAGCTTGAAATGGATGCCGATCAGCAGCAAGCGCCAGACTGGCCGGAGTGAAGCGCCGGGACGGCGGGCTGCTTACGGCGACGCTGGAAATTCCTTGACCATCACCGGGCGGATCATCAGGTATTCAGCCCGGCCCATGTCACTGACCCAGTTATAGCCTTTGCACTGGATGCCACTTTCTTTTGCCACGCAAAAAACCGCCACCGCTCTGGGGAAAATGGTCGAAGCGGTCGGATAGCCCGGCATATATTGCGGCGCATGGTAAAGATCCAGATCCCACTGCGTGGCATTTTCCATGCCGTGATCTCCGGGAGTTCCGCTGCCCAGCGGAACACGCTCAATCGCCACCTGGGCCAGCGTGCAGCCAGAACAGACCAGAAAAATCAGCGTCAGGATTATTTTTTTCACGGTGCAACTCCTGTTGATTTTGCAGATCAATTGGCTGACTGCAGCACCGGAAGCTCCATTCTCGCCCGGATATAGGGGTCAGTAATCTCTTCCTCCTGACCTGATTTTGAGGGGTTAATGCTGGACAGCTGCTTGTTATTCTTGTTCTTTGCCGACTGGGGGCATTCATAACCGGTTATTTCCAGCGCCTCGCGGTTCGCCGAATCGGTACACATCAGCGCCATCGCGGCCGCTTTCATGCCCATATTCCAGAGTTCACGGCTGTTTTTCAGCAGCTTGCAATTCGTGTCCAGCCAGGTGCCGCCTATGGACACGCCAAATCCCGGCCCATTCACGGAACCAGTGGATGACCCCATGCAGGTGTCGTTGGATGTTGTCAACGCCGGCCCCGACACGGAAGGAACATTCTTGATGGTTTGCGTGCCGCCAGATTCAACATATTGATGCGATTCACCGGGACTGTTAAAGGTGATGCCTTGGTAAAAATCTTGATTTCCCGCTGCAGAAGAGGCCACCGGCGCCGCAGTCGCGTTAGAACTAAAAGTTTGCCCATGCGCATTAGCCAGTATCAGCATGGAGGCTGACAAGGCCAGGGTGAAATTTATTATTTTCATCATTTTTCCCTAATTTAAAAATGGGGAAAGAAACCCTTCCCCATTTCCTCAAAAAAATGCTAGCCGATAGACAGCATCAGAATGCGTTCGACACGGCGCCAGCCGCACCAGCGGTAGGAATGGGGTTGCGGAAGGTGGCTGCATTGCCAGCTTTGATATTCACCAAACCGCTGGTGCCGCCGATGGAGGTGGCGGTACTGTTGGAATTGTTGCTTGCAATGTGCGGCGCATTCAGTGAAGTGGCATTGGCTTCGTACCCGCTGACAGTTCCGGCCGTGCGGCCGACAACAGCCAGACCGCCGCCAGGGCCAGCGACAGTGGCCACCTGGTTATTGGTATGCGAGCCTGCGCCACCTGCAGCAAAACCGCCGATAGACCCAGAAGCGTAGCCGGCGCTGGCCAATGAACCTGCATTGGCCAGGGCAGCAGCGCTGCCGCTGGCCGTGCCATTGCCTGTCGTGGCAGACATGCTGCCGACCGTGCCGCTGGTGGCCGCAGCGCCGTTAACGTGAGCGCCACCAGCCGAAACAGGACCCGCCGTAAAAGCGCCACTTGCAGCAGCACCGGTTGCAGCGGCGCGAGCCGTAGCGGTTTGAGCGCTGAGCGCGGCGCCATTGCCGATGCTCGCTGCGTTGGATTGAGTTGCTGTTGCCGTACCAACGTTCGTCGCCACCTGTGCATTGGAAGTCGTTGCCGTTGCAACGCCTGCAGCCAGCAAGATGGCCACTGCCAAAATATTTTTCTTCATGATATTTCCTTGAAACTACTCATACTCCCGGAATCTGCCGGACACAGCTATCGGACTCATCGCCCCATATTCGCCACCTGCAGGAACAGATTTCACTGGGTTTATTTTTACAGCCATTTGCTGCACTTATAACCACGATCTGCCCTGC
>JAPLPS010000442.1 GCA_026400075.1 Polaromonas sp. | reverse complement strand
GCCTCATCGAGCTTGACCAGCGCCTTGTTGTAAAACGCCGTGCCGCCCACGCCCAGCGCGACCGACTCGAACACCGTGAAGTCCTGCCAGTCCTGCCCGCCGTGCGCCAGCGCAATAAAGCCCGCCGCCCGAATCTTGTCGGCGGCGACAAAAAACTCCTCATAGGTTTTGGGCAGAGCCGTGACCCCGGCCTTTTTCAGCACCGCCGAATTGCCCCAGAGCCAGTTCACGCGGTGGACATTGACGGGCACGGCCACATAGTGGCCCTGGTACTTCATCTGGTCGGCAATCACCTTGGGCAGCGCTTCGTCCCAGCGGTCAAACTGGGCCATCGTGTCCAGATTCGTCAGCACGTTGAGATTGGCCCATTCCTGAATCGTCGGGCCTTTGATCAGCGCCGCCGCTGGCGGGTTGCCCGCCAGCACGCGCTTTTTCAGCACGCTCATGGCGTTTTCGCCGCCGCCGCCGGTCACGGCAAAGTCTTTCCAGCTATAGCCACGGCTGGCCATCAGGGTCTTGAGTTCCGCCACCGACTTGGCCTCGCCGCCGGAAGTCCAGTAATGCAGCACTTCGACTTCACTCGCTGCAGCCGCCATCGCCGCCGCAGCCAGCGCCGCAAAAGCCGCAGCAGCGGCCAGTTTGGAAAATTTCAACATGTTTGTTTCCAGAGTCGCGCTTTCCGCGACAAAGGGCTGTGCGGCAGCGAAGGTTGATGCAGACATGGTTTCATGCCACTAAATTAATTATTCATTAATTAATGAAAAGTGACGATGGGGATTTCCCTAGGGACAGGCGGGCTGCGGCAAGGGTTTCTCTGGAGAAATGCAATTTATTCAGGAGCGGTTTCAGATCAGTTGGCTGATCAACCTGACGACAAAGCAAAGCAGCCCCCGCCTGAAGCGCCGCTAAACTTGCGCCCATGAAAATTTACATGGTGGGCGGCGCGGTGCGCGACAAATTGCTCGGCCTGCCGGTGCAGGATCACGACTGGGTGGTGGTGGGCGCGACGCCCGAGACGCTGACGGCGCGGGGCTTTTTGCCGGTCGGCAAGGATTTTCCGGTGTTCCTGCACCCGGTCACGCGTGAAGAATATGCGCTGGCCCGCACCGAGCGCAACACCGCACGCGGCTACCGGGGTTTTGAGGTTTATGCCGCGCCCGAAGTCACGCTGGAAGAAGATCTGGCCCGGCGCGATTTAACGATCAACGCCATCGCCGCGCCCGCCCATCTGGAGACGGACGGCGCCGGTTTCGAGCCGGACGTGAGCGCCTTGATCGACCCCTACGGCGGACAAAACGACCTCAGGCACAAGGTGCTGCGCCATGTCACCGACGCTTTCCGCGAAGACCCGGTGCGCATCCTGCGGCTGGCGCGCTTTGCCGCGAAATTTCCCGATTTTTCCGTCGCGCCCGAAACGCTGGCGCTGATGCAGCAGATGGTCGCCGACGGCGAAGTCGATGGCCTGGTGCCCGAGCGCGTCTGGCAGGAGCTGGCGCGCGGGCTGATGGAGCCGCAGCCCTCGCGCATGCTGCAGGTGCTGCGTGACTGCGGCGCGCTGCAACACCTGCTGCCCGAAGTCGCCGCCCTGTGGGGCGTGCCGCAGCGCGCCGAGTACCACCCGGAAGTCGATACCGGCGTTCATTTGATGATGGTGCTGGACATGGCCGCCCGGCTGAATGCGCCGCTGCCGGTGCGCTTTGCCTGCCTGGGTCACGACCTGGGCAAGGGCACGACGCCCGCCGACGTGCTGCCGCGCCACATCGGCCACGAAGAGCGCAGCGCCCGGCTGCTCAAGGGCGTGTGCCAGCGCCTGCGCGTGCCCACCGACTGCCGCGAAATCGCTGACGTTGTGGCCCGTGAACACGGCAACATTCACCGCAGCAGCGAGTGCAGCGCCGCCGCCGTGGTGCGCCTGCTGGAGCGCTGCGACGCCTTTCGCAAGCCGCAGCGCTTTGCCGACATCCTGCTGGCCTGCGAATGCGACGCACGCGGGCGCCTGAACTTTGAAGAAGCGCCCTACCCGCAGCGGCCCCGGCTGCTGGCGGCGCTGGCAGCGGCGCAGGCCGTGGTCACGGACAAGATCGCCGCCGAGGCGATGGCCCAGGGCCAAAGCGGCCCGCAAATCGGCCAGCGGATTCACCAGGCACGGGTCGCCGCCGTCAAGACCTGCTGGCGGCTGGCAGCGGGCGCCAGCGCAGAGACGGACAACGACAGCGAAGCCGACGCCGACACCGACGCCTGATGCGCAGGCCGCCCGGCATCGGCATCGGCGCCTGATGATGCGCTGGCAGCCCGGCGGGCCTTGTCTTCAGGAAACGATGTAAGCCGCCGCCGCCGTTGAAAACAGCGTGCCGTCGGCGCCGAAAAACTCCATGCGCGTGCTGGCCACGCGTGAGCCCAGGCGCAGCACCTCGGCGCGCAGCTCGAAATGCTCGCTGATGCCGGGGCGCAGGTAATCGACGCGCAGGTCAATCGTGCCCAGCTTGGTAAAACGGTGCAGGCGCTGCAGCGGCGCCTCGTCCATGTGGCGCGCACCGATGGCGGCCATCACGGCCAGCCCGCCCATCGCGTCCAGCCCGGCGCTGATGACGCCGCCGTGCAGCCGGTTGTAGGCGTAGTGGCCGACCAGTTCGGGCCGCATGTCGATGCGCGCCGTCACCCGATCCGCCTTCAGCGAGGTGATTCGCAAGCCCAGCAGCTTGTTGAAAACGATTTTTTCTTCAAAAATTTCCGTCAGACCGGCGATAAATTCCGCTTCAAACTCGGGAAGCGGGACGGGGGTGGATTTCGAGGTTTTTGGCATGCCTCATTGTCGGGCTGGCGGGCCGGGCGGCCGCCGCTGCCAGCACGGGGGAAACCCTGACGCCGCAGCGCCAAAAAAAAACGGCCCCCGAAGGGGCCGCTGGTGTGCGTTCGGCTTGTTAGCCGGCGGCGCTTGACCGGTGCTTAACCCGCCTTGGCAGGCGTTGCTGGCTTGACGTTGGACTCGACCAGCTTGACGGCCTGCTTGGCGGCTTTTTGGGCCGATTCGACAGCCTCGTTGCCAGCCGTCATGGCCGAGCGGATAGCGGCCACGGCGGCTTCAGAACCGGCCGGTGCGCTCTTGAGCGAATTTTCCAGCAGGGCTGCGACATTCTTTTTCGATTCAGCGTGCGTCGATTCAACGGTGCTGACCAGATCGGCGCTGGCGCCCGACACGAGCTCGTACAGGCTGCGGCTGTAGGCAGAAGCGCTTTCGCTCAGCGGCTGCATCAGGCTCGACTGCAGGGCCACAACGGACTGGGCATCCTTGGCGGCGGCCAGGGTTTGCAGGCTTTCAAGCGACTGGCTCAACGCGGCCTTGACCGTGCTCATGTTCAGCTGAACCAGCTTTTCAAAGCTGGAAAAAGCTTTTTCGGTCAAACCAGAAAAAGCCTCGACGCTGGCTTTTTGGCTGGCCATCAATGTGTCGTTGTTGTAGATCATGAAAAAACTCCCGTGGTTACCGTTGAATAAAATGCTGCACTGCAACAATTAAACCATTACCCAAAAGAATTCGCAAGCTTCATATTTCCGGAAGCTGGCGATTAGAGGAATCCCCCAAACTTGCAGAAAATTCACGCGGCGGTCATCAAACCAACGCTAGCGCGATGCGAGTCTGGCCTTCAGCGGCTGCAGCTGCTCATCGGCCAGCCCGACCAGCAGCGCGCGCCCATCGGGCAGCACGCGAAATTCGCCAAAGCGCGCCGCCTGCAAGGGCTGGCCCTGGCCTTCGGGAAAATAAAACGCATCCGTCACCAGCACCCAGCGCCACTGCATGCGCTTGAGCGGCAGCAGCAGTTCGCCAGCGGCGGGCGTTTCGTGCGCGCTGGCCACGCGCAGCACCGTGGCCACGCCGCGTGCGTCGAGCCGGGCCACGACGACAGCGCGATTTTGCGTGCGGCCGGAATCGGCTTGCTCAAGCGCCGTTTCAATCTCACGCGGGAAGCCGAAGTTCAGCGCCATGTAGTCGCCCTGCATCAGCGAGCGCGGGTCGCGCGGAGCCAGCGCGACGTAGATTTTTTGCCCGCTCTGAATCACCTGCTCTTTGTCCAGCACGTCATGGTTGGCCGCGCCCAGCGCCAGCACCGCGCCGCCGAAGATCAGCGCCAGCGTCCACGCCGGGCGCGGCTGGCGTGGCAGGCTTGCCGGATGCGCCGCCGCGCTGGCGCTGCTAGCCGCCAGCGGCGCCCGGCCCAGCCAGTGCAGCGCCACCAGCGTCAAGCCCAGCAGCGCGCCGATCCCGGCCAGCAGCGCCGCTTTTTGCGCCAGCGGCCAGGCCAGCGCGTAATAAAACCCCGACAGCTGCGCCAGCAGCACCGCCAATGCCAGCAGCGCCAGACGCTTGCGGCCCGTCGCAATGGCGGCCGTTCCGACCAGCGCCACCACGCCGCCGTCATGGGTGAAAAAGCCAAACACCAGCCAGCAGCCATAGGCCAGACTGAGCAAGGCCAGCTCGCGGCGCTTGTCAGCGGCCAGCAGGCGCCAATGCCTCACCAGCCCGAGCCAGGCGGCCGCCACCAGCAGCGCCTGCAAGGCCACCATCGGCGTCAGCGCAAACAGCCGCGCCGTGCCCGCCAGCGCGGCATCGGCCGAACCGGCCCGGCTGCCTCCGCCAAAAGCGCCGCCGCCAAAAAAAGCCGCGCCGCTGCAATACAACGCCACCACCAACAACGCCACGCCCACGCCATCGGCAAAAGCGGCCACCTGACGCGCCAGCGGCTGCACCGACAGGCGCGGCTCATACCGCGCCCAAGCGGCCCAGGCCAGCGCCAGCAGCACGGCATTGCGCACGCCGGGAAACAGCCAGCGCATCGCGTCATAGCCGTGATCGGACGCGCCAAGCTGCAGCAGCATCCAGGTCAGCGCCGCCAGAAAACCCAGCAGGCGCTGCACCCAGGCGACACGCACCAGCAGGGCCACGCCGACCTGCACGATCAGCAGCAGCGCCAGCATCAGGTTGTGGCTGGAAAAAGCCTTGCCCAGCGAGAACGCCAGCAGCCCCAGACCGACCAGCAGCGCCGTCACGCACAGCTGCGTGACAAACAGCGCCGCCTGAGCGCGCAGACCAGCGACGGCTCCGGCGATCAGCACGCCCGCCATCACCAGCGAGCCGGGCAGCTCAAAAAACACCCCCGCCCCGAACGCCGCGAGCACCGCCAGAAACGGCCACACCGCAAACTGCGCACCGACAAAACCCAGCGCCGTCACCACCCAGGAGGGCGCCGGATCGTTCAGGACGGAAATGGCCGCGTCGGGCAACAAGCCTTCGGCCTGCGCCGCCTGCACCAGTGTTGTTTCTTGATTCATGCTGCGGCCTGCGCGCGCTGAAGTTTGTAAATCCAGGTGCCGCTGACGCCAACCATAATCGCCGCCACGAGGCCAAAAACAAACATCGGCCCGATAAAGTCGTGCGCGCCCGAGCTGCTAAACAGCAGCCTGGCGAGCAGCCCGAGCAGCAGCGTATCGAGCGCCAGCACGCTCATCGCCAGCACCGCAATGCTGCGCGGCCGGGTCAGATACGCGAGCGCCGCCGCGCCGACGACCAGGGCGGCGTTGAGCCAGAAAAATCCGGTATTCCTGCCAAACAGGTTGAGCAGCCCATAACTGCACCAGGCGCTCAAGGCCAGCAGCGTGGCCAGACCAAAAGCGTAGCGCCCACGCGCTGCCGGGTCTTGCGCAGACGACAGGCCAAAACGACTGACCAGCCAGGCGACCAGCAGCAGCCCCGCCCACAGCAGCGGCATCAAGGCGCTGCTGTAGTCATGCCAGCCCAGCAGATTGCGCAGCGGACTCATCAATTGACTGCCCGACCACAGCGCCATGCCGGTGCCTGCAATTAGCACCCACAGCGCCCACAGCGCGTCGCTGCGCGCGGCGGCCACCCACAGCAGCGCCAGCGCGGCCCAGGCGGCGAACAGCTGCCACGGATCGGCCCCTGTCTGGTAAGTCTGGCCGATAAACGCCAGCAGGCCGCCCAGCGCCAGCGTCGCCAGCAGCAGCAGCGCCGTGCGCCCGCGCGGCCAAGCCAGCGCGCCGAGCACGCTACTCAGCAGCAGCGCCTGAATCAGCAAGAATCTGAACTGCCGCGTCTGCGCCTGCCAGTTCGCCGCGACCCAGAAAATCAGCCCCGCCCCCAGCAGCAGCGCGGCCAGCACGCCCAAGCCGCGTTCGGTGTATTGGCGCAGCGTCGGCGCAGGCGCATGCAGGCGCGAGAGCTGCCACAGGCGCGCCGCCTGGCCGGGCGGCAGCGCAAATTCGGCAATCAGGCGGTGAATCAGTTCGTGCATCGCAGTCCCTTTTAAAAACCTGATTCTGCAGCAGCGGTTTTTCAGGCGCTACGCGGCCTGCCCTTATTTTTGCCACTGACTGCCTCTGTTGAAGATGCATCGCCGATGCTCCAGCGCAAACCGCTGCAGTTTCCTGCTTGTTCCAGCGGCTTGTAAAAACTGCCATTTAACTGGGTTCTGGCGACCAGGTGATCCCGAAAACGCCGGTATAAATGGCGGTCTGGCCGGGCGCCGGGCGCGGCTGACCAGAACTGGTCTAGCGTTCCCTGGTAAGTCAGCCCCGCTATGTCATAAAGCGCATGGCCGCAGACCTTGGTCGGCGCGCCGTGATGCAGCGCGGAAAGCCCGACCGTGCTGTTGACCAGCACCACGCCGCGCACCTGCTCAAGCAGCGTGGGCAAATGCTGGTCATGGATGTAATGCACCCGCGCCGCAATACCCGCCGCGCTGGCCAGTTTTTTAATCAGGGCCGCATAATTCCTATGACCCCTATCCATCGGATGGTGTTTGAATACCAGCAGCGTGTCCGGAGGTGCATGCTGGGCAAATGAATTCAGCGTGACTTCAATAAAATGCTCCACGCCCGAAAAATCAGCGTGTTCGGTGATCTGGGAGTCGTTAAAAACCTGTAGCGGCACGAGAAAGAACCGCTTTTTCCACGCACCGGTCAACTGTGCCAGCATAGTCCGCTCCGCCCAGCGATACCATTGCTTGCGTGCGACCGATAGCCACCAGGGCAAAGCCTCCAGCAGGTTCAAGGGGCGATGGTGCCGGTAATTCCAGAAGCACGGTTTTCCCAGACTGCCGATCAGGAAATACCAAAATCCATACTTCACCATTGGCCAGTAGGTATTGCCAACCGCCAGTTTTTTCGGTACGGGCAGCTCATCGCCATAATGCCCTGAATCACGCGAGCGCCGGGAATAGGCATTGACGCCATAGCGCTCCAGCGTCACATAATCCGGCCTGACATAGCCTTCTTCAAACACCCCAATCTCTATCCTGTAGCGTGAGGCAATGAAATGAGCGGCCTTGTGTATCGGCCGACAATCGCCAAACAAATACACCGTGTCGATGTCCAACCGGTGAATCAGCTCATCGATCCAGTTAGGCAGATCATCCATCGTGCCCCGGTAATTAATCGCGCCTTGCGGGTAATAAAACCAGTCACCGGCATTGAAATTTACCTTGAATACCTGCGCCCCGGCTTGATTTAAATCTTTGGCAAAGTTCGCAAAAAATGGCCCGACCGGCCCTTGCAGCAGCAAGACCCGCCTGTCCTTGAAATGATTTAATCCACGGCGCAGCATGATTAAAAATGGATTTACAGCCGAAACCAGGCGCGCGCCAGAATACCCAGCTTGCGCACTTGCCGCCGGACAAAACCCACGCGCAGCTTTTCCAGCCCGCCGCTGGCTTCGAGTGCATTGCGGGTTTCCATCAGGCGCTGCAAGACGGCCTCGCAGGTGGTGTAGCCTTTTAACTCCCAGTCCCAATAAAGAGGATAGCGCAGCAGGCTGGCCGCCACCAGCTCATCGAGCGACAAGCGCCGCTGGCGCCGCGCCAAAGCGGCGCCGTCTTTGACGATGTCTTCAGTCAGGCCCCAACCGGCATAAAACGGCTGGCCATAAACGACCACGCGCTTGCCGCGCAGCAGCGCATCAAAGCCGGTCAGCGAGGTCATCGTATGCACCACGCTGCAGGCCTCCAGGCAGCTGACAATGGACAGGCGCGTCTCGACATGGTCGGCCAGCGCCCGCGCCTGATCCAGCGCCAGCTTGCCAGCGCGATTGCCCGACATCACGTCGGGGTGCGGCTTGTAAACAATGAAAGCCTGCGGATGCGCCCGGCGCGCCGCCTGCAGCAGGCCCAGATTGGTCTTGACACCGGTGCAGCCGTAGCGGATGGAGGCGTCGTCCTCGACCTGGCCGGGCACCAGCACCACCGGTTTGCCGCCTGTCGCCCACGCCGCCTTGTCGCGCGGCTCCAGGTTGTATTTGGTGATGCCGTGCTCGACGATGAATTCACGCACCCGGCGCGCACGCGCCAGCTCGCTGGCGCAAAACTGACCCGCATTGAGCAGCCGCTCCAGATCAGAAGGCTGCGTCGGGTCAAAATAAATGCCGCTGGCGTCCAGCACCAGCGACAGCGGCCGGATCAGGTCTGAGCCCAGCCCGACCGAGCGCACAAAGCCGTCTTCCATACGCAGCAGGCGCGCGCCGCTCTGCCCGGCCAGCGCCGCCAGACCGGCAGGCGCGTCGCGTCCCCAGTGAATCAGACAGTCGCCCGACTCAATTCCCAGCACCTCGGCCGCCTTGGCCGTCGGCACAAAAACGACCTTGCCAGGGTGCAGCGACAGCAAGGGCGCAATATTGGCCGCTTTCCAGCGCCTGAAACCGACGCAGACCATGCGCCCCGAGTAGCGCGCGGCCACCTCGCGCTGCAGCACCAGCCAGTCGATCACGTCAAAAATGCTGCCGCGCTGGTGCGTCACCGGATTGAGGTAGCGGGTGTAGTGAAAATACGCGGCGGCAAACAGCTCATCGACTGAGCGGGCACGGGTGCGGCGCGGGCAGCTTTGCCGGTCGTCGGTGGCGCCCCAGCCAGCGTACCAGGGCATGCCGAACACGGCCACCGGCTTGCCCGCCAGCAGGGCCTCAAAACCCATCGTCGAAGTCACCACGTAAACCCGGTCCATCTGCTCGATGAGGCTGAGCGGATTGATTGCCTGGCGCAGCACCACGGTGCGGTCGTCATCCTGCACTTCGGTCAGATAACCGCGCTTGCGGCCCGACGTGACCTCCGGGTGGGTTTTGACGTAAATGATGGCCTGCGGGTTTTCGGCACGGGCAGCGGCCAGCATCGCGGTGAAGGTCTCGGTGCTGGCACCACCCAGCGACACGCTCATGTCGCCTGCGGTCTGGTCGATGACGAGCACGCGTGAAATGGCGCCGCGCCCACCGGCGACGGCATCCCCGCCCTCGTCGTCATTCCTGCGCAGGCGGGAATCGGGGCCGTCCCAATCGGGCGCGTGGTTGTACTTGCTCAGGCGGTGCGACAGGATTAGCGCCTTGGCACGACCAAGGTCTGCGCCCAGCCCTGCGAACAAGTCCACAGAGGAAAGCAGCAAATTTTCAAGCGCTGAAGGCTGGGTGCAGTCGTAGTAGATGCCTTGTGCATCAACGATGAGTGACAGCTGCGGAAACAGCGCCCCGGCCCCCCATGAGCGAAGAAAACCGTCCTCCAGCCGCCACAGTGGCAAAGCATGCCGCCAGGCATAGAGCGCTACGCGGCGCGTATTGGGTTTGCTGCCCCACCCCACCACAGCGGCCAGCCCTGTTCCATCCAGAAAACCATTGAGCGGACGCACCCCCTGCCCCATCAACAAAGGCAACTGCCGGTTGCGCAGTATTCCCTTGGAAAATGCAGCAATCATCCTTGAACCCGTCACGCAAATTTCCTGTCCTGCAATCCCGCAAGCACGCTTGCCAAGCGTGGCCGCTCAGGCAATTTGCAGGGGTGAGAACGACTTGACCAAATCGTCCAGCGCCTTGAGCTGCGTCAGGAAAGGCTCCAGCTGATCCAGCGGCAAGGCACTCGGCCCGTCGCAGCGCGCATTGTCAGGATCGGGATGCGCTTCAAGGAACAAACCAGCCAGTCCCACAGCCAGACCGGCACGGGCCAGATCGGCTACCTGCTGACGGCGCCCACCCGAGGCTGCGCCGCCGGGATCGCGCTGCTGCAGCGCATGCGTCACGTCAAAAATAATCGGCAAATCGGCACAGACCTTCTTCATCACGCCAAAGCCCAGCATATCGACCACCAGGTTGTCATAACCAAAGCAGGTGCCACGGTCACACAGGATGAGCTGATCGTTGCCAGCCTCCTTGAACTTTTCGACGATATTGGCGACCTGGGAAGGGCTCAAAAACTGCGGCTTCTTGATGTTGATGACCCGGCCAGTCTTGGCCAGCGCCACCACCAGATCGGTCTGGCGTGCGAGAAACGCGGGCAGTTGCAGCACATCAACCACCTCGGCCACCATCGGTGCCTGCCAGGTTTCATGCACATCGGTAATCATCGGCACGCCGAACTCAGCCTTGACGGCCTCGAAAATCTTCAAACCCTCTTCAATCCCCGGCCCCCGGTAAGAATGAATCGACGAACGGTTCGCCTTGTCAAAGCTGGCCTTGAACACATAGGGAATGCCCAGTTTCTGGGTCACGCGGACATATTCAGCGCAGGCGCGCAGTGCCAGGTCTTTCGACTCAAGGACGTTGATGCCACCGAATAGAACAAAAGGCCCAGAATTGCTGACTTGAATAGTGCCAGAAATATTGACACTATTTTTTTTACAATTTACAGTATTAATTGCAATCATTTTACTGCTTAATTAGTTAATCTACTCATTGCAAGCATGGCCACGCTGCCTCACCAATAAATCTGGCGAACCAAACTCAGAAGCGCTAGGCGCCCCAATACCCCTGTACATACTGATACGAGAAACATCCACATCATGGCCAATTTGTGGAACTGCGGAAGTAAGAACAATCTGTGTAAACTTATCCTTACCAGAGCCTAGGAAATCATTTAATTTCCCATTCTGCTCATTAAGATTTGTAATCATTACATAATCCATAAATTCGCCATTCTTCACCAGCTCTATTCCAGGAAGCGTATGGGAAACTGCTCGATTCAGCTGATTTTTACTGCCAACCCCCTGAATCAGACGCACATAAAATTTATTATTTCCAGAATTGTACTTAACACGAACACGAGCAGTTACCCAGCCACTATAAAACTTATCAACCGGAATCAGTTGAGATATATCATGTCCTGCAGTTCCGTCCCGCATGATTCTTTTAGCCTGTACATCAGGAACATGATGAAAACCAGTTGCATCTGGGTCATCGATACAGCGGGAACGCGCTCCCTCGCATTGATTCTTCTTTGGCTCAACACTTATTGCACGCCAGTTCAAGTAGGGCTGCCCGCCATCGAATTTCTGGTTTATATAACCATTGCCATACAAACCCCAGACATTAGACACCCAGCAACTTGCATGTTCAACCTTAAGCCCACCGGTGCCACTGTAGGTTTTTGCATTACCAAAAGTAGGTGCCGTGTAGGTATAACTACCCCCATGTGACCATTTATGAAAATTGGAATTAGGTACCTCATCTTTGGAAGAGCCAGTTCCAACAAGATCAGTACCCGGCGCCATAGCTACCGCATGGTGCAACAGAATATTGCAACCTCCACCATCCATAGGATTGAAGGAAATATTAACTTTTGATACCCCTCCATTTAATACCCTATCAAAAATTATGTTATTGGCTGATGGACTCTCGCACTTCAGAACAACATTTTCAATGTTATTCGATGCTGCAAATGCAGAGGGGTATTGACACAACAATACCGCAGATAAACAAAAATTGAAAAAATGCGAAAAAAATAATTTTTTATTCATTATTAAATTACGTTTTAATTACACCAAGAACTATAGACTGCAGAGCTTCAAAACGAATGCGATCCTTACTTTCTATGCCAGACATTTTTTTAATATGCAACCATGCCGAAAATGCACCAACAGCATCACCACTAATTTCGAGTGCAAATGCATAACTTTTCCAAAATGCTACTATGCCAGGAGAAATTTCAGTAGCACATCTAAGCAGGGTAACTGCTCTTGGCAAATCATACGTCGGATGCTCTTTATTTTTCATTAGCCCTTTAGCCAAATGTGACAAACAATGTGAATCTTTTGGATCCAACACCACTGCACGCTCAAGCAATTCTACTGCTCGATCCAGCCATCCAAAGTTAAGAAACATATTGGCCAGCGCACGTAAATGCTTTGTATTTTTTCCATCTGCAATAGATGAATTCATCATTATCTCTAGCGCACGCTCTTTCTGCCCCAAATTAAGCATCACACCGGCCACGACAACAATATCCCCATCCGAAAGCTTTTCTATATCTATCCGGTCAATAGTTAGTCGCGCATCCTCTTTTAAATTTAACTGCATGCAAGCCTGTAACTTCACAAGTGCAACACGGCTATTGGTAGCATCCAACAGAAGTGCTCTATTTGAAATATCAACTGCCCACTTAGCATGACCACTTCTAAAAGCTTTATATGTTAAATGCGAAAAATATATTTGGTTGGTTTTTTTCTTGGCACATAGATATCGTCGCATTTCCCGTACATCATCAAATCCATCCATCATAGCTCGCATGAACAGGTATGCCAACGAAACAGCTCCCTTTGCAACGAATATCACATCATGACTCATGTATCCGATTGATATATATGAAATATTATCACCACGAATTTCAAGTACATGCTTTCGATCAGTAGAAAATCTTGAATCAAAAAAAATAAAACTTCGAGCACAAATATCCGAAGGCTGCAGTTTCATCCCTTGATGAAGATTAGGGTTAAAAGCTTTTATATACCGGGTATCAAAGTGTCCCACATCATCCGGATTAATTGAGCACTGAGGAGCAAAAGCAAGAATTTTTTTTGGCAAGTAGTCATGACTACGCTTCAGTGCAGCATATCCACCCATGCTGTGACCATAACCAATCCGAACAGAGAAGCGCCGCGTAACATTACGTACAAGCTCAGCAATAACTAGCCATTTTTCTTCACAAAACCAATGCTCCGCCAGCGCATCAATAGACAACCATGAAAAAGGCAACTTACGTGCTACAGCATCACCCCAATAACTGTCTTTCTTGTACTGATTTGGCCAGTGCATAGGCGAGAATGCCACCACAAGCATATCACTACCTGTGTCACGAAGAGTTATTCTAAAATCAGTACTTTTATAAAGTACTTCTTCTCTACATTTATCCATTAGGAATGAATTTCACCCCGAAGCTTCATCACCAGCTGTTTATAGGCGACGTTATCACTAAAATGCATCGATGCCTGCTGATGGATAGATTGCCTCCACTGTATTATATTTTTACCATCTTTAAGGCGATCCATTGCAGCATCAATACCAGTACCATCCTCATCAATAATACAAACACCCTCCAAATAACTTCCTATGCATCGACTTCCAAGCTCATTTGTCAGGAGAGGTCGCCCGGCCATTAATGCCTCTACGCTCTTAAAATTAAGTCCTCCCTGAACTGCAATAGGTGACAGCATAGCCTGAACAGAAACATAAAAATCACTTAATACATCTACAAATCCAAGACTGCTAATTGCATCCGGAAAGGTTTCTTTTAAAATTGTAGCTTCATGCGATTTACAAATACTCCCAGCCAACAACAGCCTGGCTTCAGGATGTCGCGCAACAATAGCCGGCCACCATTCCATCCTGACAATCTGAAGACATTTTATATTATTTGAATTATTTGTCCCAATAAATCCAAAAACCAGCTCTTTAGGTCCTTTCCGTATATCAACCCCTCTTGCTGCATGCGAAAATGATCCACTCTCCACCATCACTGAACTAGTACATCCAGCAGTTTCCAATGCTGCTTTATCAGCACCAGAAATCGCAATTACACCATCGGTACTATTCAAACACATTAGCTCATGTCGCTTTTGTCTTTCTGGACTGTAAACAAAACGACGCTCCATCTTGTTTGAATCACGATCAAGCACAAAAAATACATCATGTGTATCGCAGTACCATTTAATAGAAGGGTTTTCTTTTTTTAATTCCAAAATAGATGATGTAAACCATGCCCCTGTGTATATAACACTTTTAATAGAAGGTAGTTTTTCAATACTATTCGACAATAGCTTATTATTTTTCTTTGTCCCAAAAATATAACAACGCTCGGAAAATCGCATTGGAGGAGGAGAATTTATTCCAAGTCTTTTTCGTAAAAATTTTTCTGTTTTACGCACTGCATCGTGATGCGGAGGAAAGCTTCCACGACTGAGCGGATGGGTAAAAACAAAAGGACTCACCACCTCTAAGGCTCGCTGAATTCTTTCCAGATCGGTATTATTTGGGCCAAGAATCATTACAGCACAAGCTTCTCCTCCATAATTTAATCCAAGCAGCATATCAAATGCACGCAAATAATAAGCTCGCCCCAAAGGAAGCATGCGCTCCGGAAATACAAAAAGTGTGGTCGGCTGAGAACACTCAAACAAGCGTAAAGAAGTGAATTTAAACGTCTCGTCAAACCCAAAAACCTTTGGGATTTCACTTGCAAAAACCTGTTTCCAGAAATCACGCCCAATCCGCTCATGAAGATTAGGGAGTGAATTTCGTAAAAATACAATTTGCGTATCCCGCTTTATAGTCAACTCCCGCAAGGTGAAAAACATTGCCTCCTGCGGTCTCGTTGTCAAAAATATAATCTGGACTTTACTTGGCCAGAAAAAAGGCGCATGGCGCGTCATCACTACACCGGAAGAGGATGCATCATCTTTCATCAATGCTTCCAGTTTATTCTGCAACGGTATTGGCTGATGATCATCAAGATCAATAGTCAATTGTTTCAGAAAAAACGATTCTTCATTACTTTTTTCAATCAGAGAAATACGAAATGTAATTGATTCAAAATTTTCACAGGTTAATTTATTCCATACACTCCTAACGAGTGAAAAATCTGACTTCAAATTCAGCTTGATATCAATAAATATAGGTTCGCCTAGCGATTTATCAATTATTTTTTCACAATGCTTCAGAAGCTGATCATCATCAAAGGCAATCAAGCCTGGCTCTGAAATTTCAGCAGCAATTTTGGCCAAATAAATACGACGACCACAGATTGAGGCCTCACTCTTTACAAAAATAATTGAACGCATAAGCACTTTTTCATTTTAAAAGTGAGGGCGCCAGTTGCATAATCAGCACGCCGGACAACCATAATTATTTGAAAAATACTCAACAAGTTTTTCCAGCTCACAAAGTTTTCCCGTTTCTGGATCAATATAACGTGAAAGTATCACATAGAAGACATAAAAAATCTCTTCGACCGAACGCTGACGAGTCCGGCGTTCAAGGGTCACCTCATCATGTGTTATTCCCCATTGCGCATAAAATGGCACACCGAAACAACGCACTACTTTTCCCGCCATCAAGCCCTCGAAACCCATCCCGGAGCTGACTACCCAAACTTCATCTACAGCGTTAATTAGTGAATACGGATTCACATCAAATCCAATAAGATGAACATTATTATTCTTCAAGACTGCACCTAACGACTCAGCCGTGAAGTGTGCCTCATGCGCACCACCACTAATTGCGCATGGATGTTGTTTAATAATAATTTCAACCCCATCTCCAAGCTCCAGGGCCGCTTGTAACATTGCAGAAAAACTCTCATCAGTCGCACTGCCATAC
>JAPLPS010000219.1 GCA_026400075.1 Polaromonas sp. | reverse complement strand
CTCTGCAAGCGCCTGCGCGGCTTTGGCTGCTTGCGCCGCTGCCTGAGCCGCCTCGTCGGCGCGCGAGCGCTCCAGCGCGTGGCCGACTTCGTCCGGGTTCATGCCGTACATGTCAGCGAACTCGGCGACGGTTTTGCCGCTGGCTTCAAACGTCTTGCGCAGCGCGTCGCGCTTGGCGGCCTGGGCGCCGAGTTCGGCAAACGCCTCGTCGAGCAGGGCCACCGTCACCTCGTCTTGCTCGCGGATGCACAGCAGGTAATTTTCGCGGCTCAGGCCTGAGGCTTCGATGGCTCCGATCAGCTGGGCGCGCACGTAAGGGCGCAGGTCTTCATTGGCGCGGGCCTGGCGGCGGCGGAACACTTCCATGATGGCGTGATGCACATGCTCGGGCGCGACTGGCTCGACCGGCTCGCCCTGCAGGTTGTGGCGCGGCAGGCCAGCGGCTACGCTTTCCAGGTAGCGATTCGAGCGCGCATGCAGGCCCATCGCCACTTTCAGCTCGTTTTTTTCAAACACATCAGGGTGCAGCGCCAGCAGCTCCTGAAACACGCCCAGTTTCAGCGGCAGGAAATGTGCGCCGAACAGCTTCGGGTAGAGCGCGAACAGGCGCTCTAACACCGGGTGAACGGTGCGCGGGGCGCGGGCCGGTTTGGCGGCGTTTTGGTGTTGACGCGGGGCGCTGGCGCGGGTGTCGTTAGCGCGGGCTGGGCTTTCTTCGCCCGCTGGGGCCGCGTGGCCGCCGCCATTGGCGCCGCCATTGCCGTTGCCGTTGCCACGGCCCCGGTTGCGGCCATTGCCGCCGCGCTGGGAGCGGCGTGGGCGCGCCGGTGCGGCGGCGTCGTCGGTGTGCGATTGAGGCGCGGTGGCGGCGGATTCAGGGAGGGAGGCAGGCACGGATTCAGGCGCTGGAGCGGATACGGTATCGGTCATCGGTCGGTTCTGTCAGGTTGAATGTCGGGCAGCGCCTGGGCGCCAGGGTGAAAAATAATAGTCGCAACGGGCCGCGTCAATGGCTGAACAGCCCGGACAAACGGCCCGGAGGCTGGCGCGGCGAAAGGGGGAAGTATCCCCTATTGCGCGCCGCAGCGGGTCAGGCGGGGCTGCTTACATGGCGTGGGTGCGTTCGTATTCGGTTTCGGCCAGCAGCGTGCGGGCCACGGCTTCGGCGACTTTGATGCCGTCCACGCCCGCCGACAGGATGCCGCCCGCGTAACTCGCGCCTTCGCCCGCCGGGTACAGGCCGCGCACGTTGATGCTTTGCAGGTCGTCGCCTCGGCTCATTTTGATGGGCGAGGAGGTGCGCGTTTCGACGCCGGTCAACACCGCGTCGTGGCGGTCAAAACCCTTGATTTTCTGGCCGAAAGCTGGGAACGCCTCGCGCATGGCTTGAATCGCGTAGCCGGGCAGGGCCGAAGCCAGGTCGCCCAGCGCCACGCCGGGTTTGTACGACGGCATCACGTCGCCCAGCGCGCTGGACGAGCGTCCGGCGACAAAATCGCCGAGCAGTTGGCCGGGCGCTTCGTAATTGCCGCCGCCCAGCGCAAACGCGTGGGATTCGAGCTGGCGCTGCAATTCCATGCCGCCCAGCGGGTTGCCCGCCGCGTGGCCGGGGTAGTCGCGTGGGTCGATGCCGACGACGATGCCCGCGTTGGCGTTGCGCTCGTTGCGCGAATACTGGCTCATGCCGTTGGTGACGACACGGCCCACTTCGGACGTGGCCGCCACCACGGTGCCGCCGGGGCACATGCAAAAGCTGTACACCGAGCGCCCGTTGCTGGCGTGATGGACGAGTTTATATTCCGCCGCGCCCAGCGCCGGGTGGCCCGCATGGCGACCCCAGCGGGCGCGGTCGATCAGCCCCTGCGGGTGCTCGACACGGAAACCGATGGAAAACGGCTTGGCTTCGACATACACGCCGCGCTCGTGCAGCATGGCAAAGGTGTCGCGTGAGCTGTGGCCCAGCGCCAGCACGACCTGATCGGCGGGTAACTGGTAGCTTTGGCCGGTGGCCTGGTCTAGCACCGTCAGGCCGCGAATGTGTTTTTCATCAGCGCTGCCCTCGATCAGCACGTCAGTCACGCGCTGCTGGAAGCGGATCTCGCCGCCCAGCGCGATGATCTGTTCGCGCAGGTTTTCGACGACTTTGACCAGCTTGAAAGTGCCGATGTGCGGGTGCGCCTCAAACAGGATGTTGGCGGGCGCACCGGCCTTGACAAACTCCGTCATCACCTTGCGGCCCAGGTGGCGTGGGTCTTTGATCTGGCTGTAGAGCTTGCCGTCGGAAAACGTGCCTGCGCCGCCTTCGCCGAACTGCACGTTGGATTCGGGATTCAGCACGTTCTTGCGCCACAGGCCCCAGGTGTCTTTGGTGCGCTCGCGCACTGTTTTGCCGCGCTCCAGCACGATGGGTTTAAAGCCCATCTGCGCCAGCACCAGCGCGGCAAACATGCCGCACGGGCCAAAGCCGATCACCACCGGGCGCAGTGGCAGGCTGGCCGGGGCGCTGCCGACCGGGTGATAAGCCATGTCGGGCGTGGCGAAGATGTGCGGATGGCCTGCGTGTTTCGCCAGCAGCGCGGCTTCGAGCGAGGCGTCGGCCAGTTCAATGTCCACGATATAAACCAGCAGAAGCTCGGCCTTGCGGGCGTCAAAGCTGCGTTTGAAGACATGCAGGGTGGCGATGTCCGCCGTTGCCAGTCCCAGAGCCTGGGCGGCCAGACGGGCGAGGGCGGCGCTGGGGTGGGCGATGAGCGTGCGGTCTTCGTCGGTTTCGGACGGCGCGTCGGCGGCGCGGCGCGTCTCCACGGGAACGGCAGACAGGGGCAGTTTGAGTTCGGTGATACGTAACATGGCAGGCTTGTGGCTATCAAGCAAAAAAAGGTGCCCATGATAAAACGGATTTGACCGTCAGCGGCCACGCGCCCGGCGCGGCAGCTGGCAAGGGCGGGGCCGCAATCAGGCCGGAAACAGGCCCTCAACCGACAAATAGCGCTCGCCCGTGTCGTAATTGAAACCCAGCACGCGCGCGCCCGCTGGCAACTCGGCCAGCTTTTGCGCAATCGCCGCCAGCGTCGCGCCGGAGGAAATTCCGACCAGCATGCCTTCTTCACGCGCCGAGCGCCGGGTCATTTCGCGGGCCGGTTCGGCTTCGACCTGAATCACGCCGTCGAGCAGGCTGACATCGAGATTTTTCGGCACAAAACCCGCGCCGATGCCCTGAATCGGGTGCGGGGCGGGCGCGCCGCCGGAAATCACCGGCGAGGCCGACGGCTCGACGGCAAACACTTTCAAGTTCGGCCAGGCGGCTTTCAGCACCCTGGCGCAGCCCGTCAGGTGGCCGCCGGTGCCGACGCCGGTGATCAGCGCGTCCAGCCCGTCCGGGAAGTCGGCCAGGATTTCTTGCGCCGTGGTGCGCTCGTGAACGGCGACGTTGGCCGGATTCTCGAACTGCTGCGGAATCCATGCGCCGGGCATCGTGGCCTGGAGTTCCAGCGCGCGGGCGATGGCGCCCTTCATGCCTTTTTCGCGTGGCGTCAGGTCAAAACTGGCGCCGTAGGCCAGCATCAGGCGGCGGCGCTCGACGCTCATGCTGTCGGGCATGACCAGAATCAGTTTGTAGCCCTTGACGGCGGCGACCATCGCCAGGCCGACGCCGGTGTTGCCCGAAGTCGGCTCGATGATGGTGCCGCCCGGCTGCAGCACGCCGGACTTTTCCGCATCTTCAATCATCGCCAGCGCAATGCGATCCTTGATCGAGCCGCCGGGGTTGGCGCGCTCGGACTTGATCCAGACCTGCGCGTCCGGGCCGAACAGGCGCTGGATGCGGACGTGCGGCGTGTTGCCAATGGTGGCGAGGATGGTGTCGGCTTTCATGGATTTTCTCCTGGTCTGGCGGGGCGATTTTGCGGGGTGCTATTTCTGGAGTGCTGCAAGCATTTCGTGCAATTCGGCAAGTTCTGCTGAAAATTTATGATCTTCAGTGCTGTTTACTTCACAAATTTTGGCAACTTCTTCTTGTGTTTTGACCTGCGCGGTGTGAAGGGCGTCGATGGTGCTTAAAAAATGATTGGCGATTATTCTTAACTGATCATCCAGCGTATCCAGCTGGGCGCCGATTTTTTTGACGGATGAGTTGATGTCATTTATTTTGCTGGTAGCAGAGTCTTCCAGCGTCTTCAGTATTTGAAGTTTCTCGGCGGCGCGTGATTGCTGGGCGCTGTTAATGGTGCCTGTCAGCACTTCGATTTTATTGGAAATCAGCTCGATTTGTTCAAGCGCTTGAGCAGCGTTTGATGCGGCGGCTTCGTCCTGGCTGTCCACGGGCGCTGGCTCTGGTTCTGGTTCTGGCTCTGGTTCTGGCTCAGGCTCAGGCTCAGGCTCAGGCTCAGGCTCAGGTGCTGGCTCTGGCTCTGGCGCTGGCGCTGGCACGGCAACAGGTGGAGGCGCTGGTTCTGGTTGGACTTCAGGCGCTGGCTGTGGGCTTGCTGCCGGAGGGGCGGAATTGGCCGGTTCTTGTATTGCTTCGGCACTGGCGGGCTCTTCGGTTCTGATGCGCGCAAGCAACTGCTTGGGGGTCAGCATGCTGCCCTCATCTGCCAGCAATTCAATCAGAACGCCACTGGTCGGGGTTTTTATCGGGGCGATTTTTGGGCCATTGGCAATTTCACACAAAACTTCGCCAGAAACAACGGTGTCTCCAACTTGTTTAAGCCATCTTTTAAAACTTATTTTCTGGAGAAATGCTTCTGGAAAATTCGGTCCGGAGAAATTGACGATAGCCATTATTGAAAGCCTGTGGATAGGGGTTGAATTGACGGAAAGTGTTTTTTAAGGGTGGCAGTCATTATTGATATCAAATTTTTGATGTCAATAACGAGGCTGGGATGCAATTTTGGTTGCATTGAATTTATATTGATTTATAACGTCAGGCGTAGTCAATTCATCGTTCACGTTTCTCGTGAAGGAGGTCGTCGGACTTGGTAGGGCGGGATTTTTCATCAGCTCTGCATACAGCATCCAGGGGGCAAGTCCGCATCGCGTCCGACTTGAATAGAGCGTGCCCCGAGGCGGAGCGTCACGCCCGTGCGCGGCGATTGGGTGCGTGCGTCGCGCTCGCGTGGACGAAGATCAGTGCTTGCCATGATTCTTTCAATTCTTTGTCGGCTTTTGTGTTTTGGCTGGCCTGTCAGGATGCCCTGAGCTCGACAAGAAGTTTAGCGGCAGAATGCGCTTTGTTTATTTTTCAGCGCAGCTTGTTTGGCCTGTACAAGCTGTTTTTGCGTCAAATGACTGGCTTTTTTCGCGGCATCACCGAGCTGCCGAAACCCGCTTGGCAGGGGGGCGCATAGGCGTTTTTTGCGATAAATAGACGATAATGCGCGGGTGAAGCCTGCCAGACCGTCGCTGGTGCAATTTCCGAAAGGAAGCACTGGAGGAACGTCCGGACTGCACAGGACAGCGTAGGAGGTAATACCTCTCCACCGTGAGGTGAGGATCAGAGCAACAGAGACGAGCCGCTTTAGTGCGGGTGAAACGGGCAATCTCTACGCGCAGCAACACCAAATAGGCCAGCATTGATGTGGTTCCGCAGAGCTGGCGGGTAGGTGGCACCGAGCCGGGCAGGCGACTCCCGGCCCAGATTAATGGCGGTCACACCAAGTCATCGCAAGGTGACTTGGCGCACAAAATCCGGCTTATCGGCGGGCTTCACACTTTATTTCAAACCAGCTTCGCGCCGATCAAACCGCTGCATGGCCCGCGCCCATCAGCGAGCGGCCCAGCGCAAACCCCGAGTTTGGCGCCGTCGTCTGCACCGGTTTGGACTTGCGCGGCGCATAGACCCCGCGCTTGGCCGGGGCCGCCTCAATCTTTACGCCGCGCTCGCGCTGCTCGTCGGCGAGCTGGCGCAGGCTGATGGCCTGCAGGTGCGCGGTCATCCGGGCGTTCAGGCTGTCCCAGAGTTTTTGCGTCATCCATTCCGTGCTGCCTTCCTGCTCGGGAAAGGCTTTTTCGCCCCGGCCCGGCCTGGCGGGCGTGGTTTCGATGGCGCCGATGATGTCGGCCACCGAAATCGCCTTGTCCGGGCGGCTCAGCGAGTAGCCGCCGCTCGGGCCGCGCGTGCTGCTGACGAGGCCGCCCAGACGCAATTTGCTGAACAGCTGCTCCAGGTAGGACACCGAAATCTGGTGGCGTGCGCTGATGTCAGCCAGCGAAACCGGCCCGGCCTGACCGCGCAGGGCGATGTCGATCATGGCGGTGACGGCGAAACGGCTTTTGGTACTCATGCGCATGGGGTGGCTCCTCGAAGGCTCAAAAATAGAGCGATGCCTTCGATTATAAAAACCTTGTCACTTCGGATAAATTCGTATTTATAAGTATTTCACTTCGTAAAAGACGAACAATCAGGCAGCATCATTTTTTCAAAAACAGCAAAGGACACCCGCGCGTGAACTTCAAACATCTGCATTATTTCTGGGTCACGGCCAAGGCCGGGGGCATCCTGCGCGCGGGCGAGCAGCTGCACACCACGCCGCAGACCCTGTCCGGGCAGATCAAGCTGCTCGAAGCCTGGCTGGGGCGTGCGCTGTTTCGCAAAAGCGGCCGCCAGCTGGAGCTGACCGACGAGGGGCGGCTCGCGCTGGGCTACGCAGACCAGATTTTCACGCTCGGCGCGGAGATGGAAACCGCGCTGCGCCAGGCCAGCGGCGGCGTCAAAACGCTGGAATTTCGCGTCGGCGTGGCCGATTCGGTGGCCAAGTCGGTGGTGTACCGGCTGCTGGAGCCAGCGTTGTCCATGCCCCAGCCGGTGCGGCTGATTTGCAGCGAAGGCAAGTTTCCCGACCTGCTGGCGCAACTGGCGCTGCACCGGCTGGACTTGGTGCTGGCTGACGAGCCGATGTCGGGGCGCGTCAGCATCAAGGCTTTCAATCACCCGCTGGGCAGCACGCCGATGAGTTTTTTCTGCACGCCCGCGCTGAAAAAGCAGCTCAAGGGCGATTTTCCCGGCTGCCTGAATGACGCGCCGATGCTGATCCTGGGGCCGCTGTCGTCGGTGCGCAAGCAGCTCGACAACTGGCTGACCAAGCACCAGATTCATCCCCGCGTGATTGGCGAGTTTGACGATGGCGCCTTGATGCGCGCTTTTGGCCGCGAAGGCCGGGGCGTGTTCATGTCGGCCAGCGTGCTGGAGGCCGAAACGGTGGCGCAGGACGGGGTGGAGGTGATTGGCCACACCGAGGAGATGGTGGAGGAGTTTTTTGCCGTCTCGGTGGAGCGGCGCATCACGCACCCGTGCGTGGCGGCCATCACCGAGGCGGCGCGCAGCCAGTTGCTGCGCAGCACGGGCCGCAAGGGTGGCTGAGGGTGTTCAAGCCCAAGCGCGCCCCAAGCCTCAACCCGCCTCGTTAACCGGCAGCGCTGCCAGACGGCTGGGCGCATTGCTGCAGCCGCTCCACATGCGCCTGCAGCGAGCGCAGCGCAACCGGCCACAGGCGCGCGTCGGTGTCGGCGTAGGCCAGCGCCAGCCAGTCGTTTAAATCGCCATCGGGCAGCGCCTGCATGGCGGCGGCCACCTTGGCTTCGCGCTTGAGGCGGTGCGCTTTCAGTTGCGCAATCGCCTGCGCCGCGCCGCCCAGCACATGGCCGTGGGCGGGCAGGATGAAGTCAATGCTGTGCTGTTCACAGGCGCCAGCGAGCCGATCCAGCGAATCGAGGTACTGCGTCATATTGCCGTCGGGCGGGCTGACGACGGTGGTGCTGCCATTCAGAATATGGTCGCCGGACAGCAGCAGGCCGTCTTCGAGCAGTACCAGACACACATGATTCGCCGCGTGGCCGGGCGTAAAAATCGCCTGCAGCGTGTGCGTCACACCGTCGTCGCCGCGCAACACCAGCAATTCCAGATCGGCCAGCGCCAGATCCGGCGTGAAGCGGGAATGCGCCTGCGCCGTCGCGGCGGATGGCAAGCCCAGAATCGGCGGCGCGCTGGCACACAGCGCCTGCAAAGGCCGCGCACCGGGCGAATGATCCGGGTGCGAATGCGTGCAGACAATCGCCTGAATCCGCCCGCCGGTCGCATCGTGCAGGCGCTGGATATGGGCCGCGTCGTCCGGGCCGGGGTCGATGACGATGTAGCCGGTTTGCGCCGTGCCGACGATGTAGCTGTTGGTGCCCGGCCCGGTCATCACGCCGGGGTTGGCGGCGGTCAGGCGGCGCACGTTTTTCAGCAGCGGCACGGGCTGCTCGCTTTGCCAGTCCAGCGAATGCGCGACTTGGCCGTCGGGGCAGGTCAGCGCCAGCTCGCCGAAGGGCGCGTCGTGCTCCATAAAGCGTTCTTCTTGGCCTTTGAGCAAGCCGGTGCGCGGGCACGAATGCCACAGCGGCTCTTCGGAGGCGGCGCAGGCGTTGAGCACCGCGTCCACATCGGCGTAATGTTGCAGGCGCTCTAAGGTGCGTATCGTCGGGAAAATCATCAAAAACCCGCCCGCCGCGTGCCGCGCCAGCGCATCAGCCGGGCGCACCCAAACCGGCTCGAACTGCTCGGCTTCGTCGGCGACGGGCGTTTGGCCTTCGGGCATGCGGGCGACTAAAAACGGCACGTCAAACCGCTTGGGCAGATCGCGGTCGGCCACCCAGCGCGCCAGCATGAAAATTTCGCTGCCCATCAGCGTCAGGCTGTGCGCCTCACATTGGGCGGCAAACGGCGCTTGGCGGTCGAGCGCGGCGATCAGTGCGCTGTCGGGATGGCGGCCATCGGCGTGGCGCGCCAGCAGCACGCCGAGTTCTTCAAAACTCTCGCGGATGGCGGCGATGGCTTGCGTCAGGTGCAGCTCGCTTTGCGCGGCGCGGCGGCTCGATTGGCCGTGCGCCAGCGCGTCGGCTGCGTCGATGCCGCCGCCGGGAAACACGTAGGCATTGGGCACAAAGCTGGCCTTGGCCGAGCGCCGCGTCATCAGCACTTCGAGGCCGCCGGGCGTGTCGCGCAGCAGCAAGACGGTGGCGGCGGCGCGGGTGGGCGCCGGTTGGCGGGGCGGGTGAAGGAGTTGGGTGGGTCTGACCATGCGCCATTATGGTGCTGGCGCCGGGCCGCCCGCAGCGCAGATAATCTTGCCCATGCGAATCCGATTTACCAAAATGCAGGGCGCGGGCAACGATTTTGTCGTGCTCGACGAAACCCGTGGCCCGCTGGGGCTGACCACCGCTCACTACCGTTTTCTGGCCGACCGCCACTTTGGCGTGGGCGCAGACCAGATTCTCACCGTGCGTCCGTCGCCGGGCGCGGGCATCGACTTTGAATACGTCATCCACAACGCCGACGGCGGCGAGGTCGAACAGTGCGGCAACGGCGCGCGCTGCTTTGTGCGCTTTGTTCGCGAGCAGGGCTTGACGACCAAGGACGCCGTGAAAGTCAAAACCCAGGGCGGCGTGATTGAACTGCGCATGCAGCCCGATGGCCGCGTGACGGTGAACATGGGTGCGCCGGTGTTTGAACTGGCGCGCATTCCGTTTGATCCGCAAGGCGTGCAGTCCGATGTGGGTGCAGGCGCGGGCGTGAGCGCCCAGGCAGGCGCCGCTGACGCCGATGTTTGGCCGCAATGGCCGCTGGCCCTTGGCGTGAGCGGGCGTGAGTTGCAGGTGCAAGCGCCGGTGCAAGTCGCCGTCGTGTCGATGGGCAACCCGCACGCCGTGCAAATCGTCGTCGATGTGGACACTGCGCCGGTGCTGGAAACCGGCGGGCTGATCGAGCATCACCCGGCGTTCCCCAAGCGCGTCAACGCCGGTTTTATGCAGGTCGTCTCGCGCAGCCAGATTCGCCTGCGCGTTTATGAGCGCGGCGCGGGCGAGACGCTGGCCTGCGGCACCGGCGCCTGCGCGGCGGTCGTGGCGGGCATCCGGCTGGGGCTGCTCGACAGCCGCGTCGATGTGTTGACACGCGGCGGCCAGTTGACGATTGAATGGAGCGGCGCGCTGGACGCGCCCGTGTTGATGACCGGCCCGGCCACCACCGTGTTTGAAGCCGAGATTGAAATCCCCGACAGCGTGTAAACCCGGCCTGAGCCCTCCGCTAGCGCTTGATGTGGCTGCTGTGGCGTCGCCGCCGCCCGCCGATCCGCTGGTGACGCGCTACCTGACTTATGCCAAGGTTGAAAAGCGCCTGGCCGCGCGCACGCTGGCGCTGTACGCCGCCGATCTGGACAAATTGCAGGCCCATGCAGCGCAAGCCAGCGTGGCGCTGACGCAGGTTACGCATCTGCAGCTGCGGCGCTGGGTGGCGCAGATGCATGGCGGCGGGCGCAGCGCGCGCGGCATTGCCTTGATTTTGTCGGGCTGGCGCGGCTTTTATGTCTGGCTGGGCCGCGAAGGGCTGGTGCCGGGCAACCCGGTGCAGGGCGTGCGCTCGCCCAAAGCGCCCCGACCGCTGCCCAAGGCCTTGAGCGTCGATGAGGCGGTGCAACTGGCCAGCTTTGCCGCCGAGGCCACGCCCGACAACGCCTTTCTGGAAGCCCGCGACCAGTGCATCACCGAGCTGCTCTACAGCTGCGGCCTGCGCCTGAGCGAACTCGTCGGGTTGGACGCCAAAGCCAGCGCCAGCGCACGCGGCTGGATAGACCGGCAGGCGGGCGACGCCCATGTGCTGGGCAAGGGCGAAAAAAAGCGCAGCGTGCCGGTCGGCCGCGCCGCGCTGGCGGCGCTGGACAAGTGGCTGGCCGTGCGCAGCCTGTGGGCGCGGGCGGGCGTACCCGGCGGCGAGGCGCTGTTCATCAACCAGCGCGGCGGGCGGCTGACGCCCCAGCACATCCGCGTGCGCCTGAAGCAGCGTTCGCAGCAGGCCGGGCTGGCCGCGCCAGTGCATCCGCACATGCTGCGCCACTCCTTTGCCAGCCATGTGCTGCAGTCCAGCGGCGATCTGCGCGCCGTGCAGGAGCTGCTCGGCCACACGAACATCACCACCACGCAGGCTTACACGCGGCTCGATTTCCAGCATCTGGCGAAAATTTACGACAAGGCCCATCCGAGGGCGCTGTCCAAGGACGAGGGCGCCAACGCCGACCCTGAGCCGCGACAATAGCCCCATGAACATCATTCGACTCAAAGACGGCCGCGAACGCTCCCTGTTGCGCCGCCACCCGTGGATTTTTGACGGCGCCATCGCCAGCGGCAGCGCCGATTCCGGTGAAACCGTGCGCGTGGAAAGCCACAGCGGCCAGTTCC
>JAPLPS010000313.1 GCA_026400075.1 Polaromonas sp. | reverse complement strand
GGCCGGGGCCTGCGCGTGTCCGGCCATGAAGAGGGCTACTTTATCGGCCCCTGCCTGTTTGACCACGTCCAGCCCGGCATGACGATTTACCAGGAAGAAATCTTCGGCCCGGTGCTGGGTGTCGTGCGCGTCAAGACGCTGCAAGAAGCCATGGACCTGATCGACGCGCACGAATATGGCAACGGCACCTGCATCTTCACGCGCGACGGCGAAGCGGCGCGCTACTTCACCGACAACATCCTGGTCGGCATGGTGGGTGTCAACGTGCCGCTGCCGGTGCCCGTGGCCTACCACTCGTTTGGCGGCTGGAAACGCTCGCTGTTTGGCGACCTGAGCGCCTACGGCCCGGACGCCGTGCGCTTTTATACCAAGCGCACAACCATCACGCAACGCTGGCCGTCGGCGGGCGTGCGGGAGGGGGCGACGTTTAGTTTTCCGAGTGCGCGTTAAAGCGCTGGGTTAGAAACTGAAACACCCGCCTGGCTTGTCAGCGCTGGGCGGGTTTTTTGGTCACTGGATTTCCGTTTGGCAGCGGCTCCTGCCGGGCCTGACGCTTACTCGTGCCTCACTATATCGACTGAGATCTCAACCGCCGGAATTGCGCCTCTGTTCTCAAGCCAGTGTGTGGTGTTTCTGTCCTCGGGCCAGCCAACTCCCGGTCCATAGTCTGTAGCGATTCCATTTCGATGGTCAGTGATCGTTCCTTGCAGTATGTAAACGGTGCCAGGTCTGTCTTTATGGTTGTGAATCGGGCCGAAGACGCCGCCAGGTTCGATGGTCACCATACGCATTCGAAGTTGGCGCCCTGTCATGCCCTCGATTTCAGGGCCAAGGTCAACTGTCGCCAGTAACTTCACCGCCACCCCTTTCGTCTCAAGTGCCACCTGTTCGTTGCTCATCGTGATCTCCTCTTTGTAGTTGCAGGGCCTAACGTGCAATGAACAAGACATGCCCTGTTCGATGAAAAGGCTACTGCTAAATATGGGCAGATTGTTTGGCGGTGCATTTTGGTTGATACCTGCGAGTGGTTAAGGGTCTCGTTCGGTCAATGGCTGCTATCCACCCGGAAGCTGGCTTGAGTTAATCTCAAATGAGATACATAATTCAAGCCTAAACACAGGAGGCCACATCATGGCAGCACAAACTTCAATGCTCCACATCCGGGTGGACGATGACATCAAAGAGCAAGCGACGCAGGCGCTGACCGCTATGGGGCTGTCCATGGCGGACGCCGTGCGCCTGTTTTTGCGCCGTGTCGTGGTCGATCAGGCTTTTCCGCTTGAACTCAAAGTGCCGAATGCCCAAACGCGCGCGGCGATGGAAGAGTCGCGCGCCATGATGGCCAGCCGCCGCGCCGGTTTTTCCTCTGCTGACGAACTGTTTGCCGATCTTGAAAAAAACAGCGGCCAGTAAAGGCGCGGCCCTGCCGCGCTCAGCCGACTACGCCAAAGCCTTTCTCAAAGATTGGCAACGGCTTTCGCACGCCGGGCGTTACGACATGCGCCAACTCAAGGAGGCCATGCTGCTGCTGATTGCCAACGACGCGCCGCTCGGCCCGGAATGGCTAGACCACGCTCTGAAAGGTGACTGGGCCGACCACCGCGAATGCCACATCGGCGGCGACTTCCTGCTGATTTACCAGCTGGAGGCAAACTGGATTAACTTTGTACGGGCGGGCACCCATTCCGAATTGTTCGGTGCCTGATGCTTGAAATGAACCCAAAAAACCTGGTAATTCTGAGCCCCGCTCAATCCTTGAGGCTAACCCCCAGAACATTCAGCTTTTGGGCATACGAATCCCTGCGTTTAGCGGCCTTTGCAGCGGTTTCGGCGGCCGCCTGAATGGCCTTTGGCCCCTTTTTTCCAGCCGCTTTGATCAATCCTAATTTGTGAGCAGCATCGGCCTGCGCCCTCCTGAAAGTGGCGATAAGTTCGGCATGGGCAAGGGATTGATTCACAAGAACCTCATTGTTTAAAGCGCTATTGTCGGCGCTTTTTCGCGCTGATCGCCCTTGGCGGCGAGGTGATGCCAAAGGGCGGCAGTGGCTAAGATGGACGGCCGCACACATTCCGCTCAATCGCACTCAAACCGGTCAATTGAAATGAACCCAAAAACCCTGGTAATTCTCGGCACTGGCGGCACGATTGCCGGTCAGGCGGCGCAGGCCTCTGACAACATTGGCTACACCGCCGCCCAGTTGGGCATTGACCAGTTGCTGGCCTGCATGCCGACGCTGGCCGGGGCCGGGCCGTTCATCACCGAGCAGGTGGCGCAAATCGACAGCAAGGACATGGACTTTGCCGTCTGGGCGCGGCTGGCGGCTCGGGTCAATCACTTTCTGGCCAGTCCCGATGTCCAGGGCATTGTGATTACCCACGGCACCGACACGCTGGAGGAGACGGCTTATTTTTTGCAGGCTGTCTGCCAGCCGCTCAAGCCGGTGGTGCTGACCTGCGCGATGCGCCCGGCCACGGCGCTGGCGCCCGATGGGCCGCAAAACCTGCTCGATGCCGCCCGTGTCGCCCGCCACGCAGGCGTGCAGGGCGTGGTGGCGGTTTGCGCCGGGACGGTTCACAGCGCGCTTGATGTGCAGAAAACGCACACCTACAAGCTGGATGCCTTCAGCTCGGGCGACGCTGGCCCCATCGGCTATGTGGAAGAAGGCCAGCTTCGGCAACTGCGCAACTGGCCGCAGCCGCACGAGAGCCGACTGGGGCTGGGCGCGCAGCAGCGGGTGAATTTGCCTGCTGCCGCTGCAGACTGGCCGCGTGTCGAGATTGTCATGAGCTATGCGGGCGCCAGCGGGGCTGTCGTCGAGGCGCTGCTGGCGCAGGGCGTGCAGGGGCTGGTGGTCGCTGGAACCGGCAACGGCACGCTGCACCACGCGCTGTTGGGCGCTTTGCTGAAGGCGCAGGCGGCAGGCGTCAAGGTGGTGCGTGCCACGCGCTGCGCCAATGGCCGGGTGCTGGCGACGCCGACAGATTTGATTGCCGACTCGCAAGGTCTTAGCCCGGTTAAGGCGCGGGTGGCGCTGCTGCTGGCCTGTCTAGATGCGGCCCATCAGCAGCAGGATGACCAGGATGACAACAATCAGCCCGATGCCCCCGCTGGGGCCGTAACCCCAGCCCCGGCTGTGGCCCCAGGTGGGCAGGGAGCCGACCAGCATCAAAATCAAAATGATCAGCAAAATGAGCGAGATGGACATCGAAATAACTCCTTGTTGTAGGGATTAATTCTTGTCCGCAGGCTGTTCAAATCCAGCAGGAAGGAGGCTTGTCCGGCTGTCAGGGCTTGCCTACAGTCGGCTCAGGCGTGCCAGTGCCGCTTGCAGCGTGGCGTCTTTTTTGGCAAAGCAAAAGCGCACGACCCGCTGGTCAAAGCCGTCGCCATAAAACGCCGACAGCGGAATCGCTGCCACGCCGATTTCGCTCGTCAGCCACTGGCAGAAATCGGCCTCGTTCAGGTCGCTGACCTGCGAAATATCGACGCACTGAAAATAGCTGCCTTCGCTGGGCAGCAATTTAAAACGGGTTTGGGCCAGCCCGGCGCGAAACAGATCGCGCTTGCGCTGGTAAAAGGCGGGCAGGCCTTGGTAAGGCGCCGCGTCGGCCATGTAGGCGGCCAGGCCGTGCTGCATCGGCGTGTTGACGGTAAAGACGTTGAACTGGTGAACCTTGCGAAACTCGGCCATCAGCGCGGCGGGCGCGGCCACGTAGCCGACTTTCCAGCCGGTCACATGGTAGGTTTTGCCAAAGCTGCTGACGATGAAGGCGCGTGCGGCCAGCCTCGCAAAACAGGCGGCGCTCTGGTGGCGCTGGCCTGTGTCAGCGTCAAATACCATGTGCTCATAAACCTCGTCGCTGAGCAGCAGCACCTCGGTGGGCGCGAGAATGTCCTGCAGCCGCAGCATGTCGGCCTGGCTCCAGACGGTGGCGCTCGGGTTGTGCGGCGAGTTGACGATGATGGCGCGGGTTCTGGGGCTGAGGGCGGTGGCGATTTTGTCAAAATCCGGGCGAAATGTGCCCGGCGTCAACGGCACACGCACGGCCACGCCGCCCGCCAGCTCGATGTTGGGCACATAGCTGTCGTAGCAGGGGTCGAGCACGATGACTTCGTCGCCGGGATGCACGATGGCCAAAATTATCGTCAAAATCGCCTGCGGTGATGGTGATTTCGCTGCCTGCGTCGTAGCGGCTGCCGTACAGGGCGGCGATTTTGGCGGCAACGGCCTCGCGCAGCGCGGGTACGCCGGTCATCGGCGGGTACTGGTTGTGGCCGCGCTGCATGGCGCCGGTGACAGCGTTGACCAGCTGCGGGTCGCAGTCGAAATCGGGAAAGCCCTGGCCCAGGTTGACGGCATTTTTTTCAGCCGCCAGAGCCGACATGACGCTGAAAATCGTCGTGCCGACGCGCGGCAGGCGGCTGGCGAGGGTGGGGGTGCGGGGCTGGTTCATCAGTCGTCCTCGTGCAGGCGCCCGGCCATCGCCCGCGTAATCAGCGCGCGGTCTAGTTTGCCGTTGATCAGTTCGGCAAATTTATAGACAAAATTGCGCAGGTAGGCGCTGCGTTTGAAAGCCACGCGGGCCACGTTGACGCCAAACAGGTGGCCTGCCGGGATGACCCGCAGGTCGCTGTTGGCAGTGTCGTCAGTCAGCGCC
>JAPLPS010000228.1 GCA_026400075.1 Polaromonas sp. | reverse complement strand
CCTGCGCCGCGCCTTGTACCAAAACGGTTTCTTCGCCTCTGAGCGCTTCAAGCCGCCCGTCATCGTGGTCGGCAACGTGGTCGCGGGCGGCGCGGGGAAAACCCCTCTGGTGATGGCGCTGGTCAGGCATTTTCAGGCGCAGGGCCTGCAGCCCGGCGTGATCTCGCGCGGCTACGGGCGCGCTGACCGCGACAGCCTGGAAGTCAAAACGGACACCCCCGTTCAAGCCTCGGGCGACGAACCGGCGCTGATCCAGCGCAGCACCGGCGCGCCGGTTTTTGTGGCCGCCAGGCGCGCTGACGCGCTGCGCGCCCTGCTCGCCGCCTACCCGGCCACCGATGTCGTGGTCTGCGACGACGGCCTGCAGCATTACGCCTTGCAGCGCGACATTGAAATCGCCGTGTTTGATGATCGCGGCATCGGCAATGGCTGGCTGCTGCCCGCCGGGCCGCTGCGCGAGCCCTGGCCAGCGCGCCAGCACCAAGGCATTGATCTGGTGCTGCACACCGGCCAGCAACCCGCGTTTGACGGCTTCACCTCCAGCCGGAAACTGGCCGAGCATGCTGTCGCGCTTGATGGGCGCCGCATCGCGCTGACTGCACTGCGCGGCCAGCCGCTGGTGGCGCTGGCTGGCATTGCCAGCCCCGAGGCTTTTTTCGCCATGCTCAGGGCGCGTGGGCTAACACTGGAAAAAACGCTGGCCCTGCCCGACCACCACGACTTCACGCCGGACGACCTGAGCGCCTGCGCAGGCCGCACCGTGCTGTGTACCGAAAAAGACGCCATCAAACTGTTCGCGCTGCCGACTCTAGCCGGGCTTGAAGTGCTGGCCGTGCCGCTGGAGTTCTCGCCGGAACCGGCTTTTTTTGCCGCGCTGGACGCGCTGCTGGCACCGTTGATTTCTCCATTACCATCCTAGCTATGGACACCAAACTACTCGAACTGCTGGTCTGCCCCGTCACCAAGGGCCCTCTTGACTACGACCGTGAAAAACACGAACTGATCTCGCGCAGCGCCCGGCTCGCCTATCCGGTGCGCGACGGCATCCCCGTGCTGCTGGAAAACGAAGCCCGCCCGCTGAGCGACGAAGAGCTGGGCTTGTGAGCATGCGTTTTACCGTGCTGATTCCGGCCCGTCTGGCCTCGACGCGGCTGCCCAACAAACCGCTGGCCGACATCTGCGGCGTGCCGATGGTGGTGCGGGTCGCCCAGCGCGCCCTGCAAAGCAGCGCCACGCAAACCGTCGTGGCCGCCGACAGCGCAGAGATCATCGCCCGCTGCGCCGACTTTGGCATCGCCGCCGTGCTGACCCGCGCCGACCATCCCAGCGGCAGCGACCGGCTCGCCGAAGCCTGCAGCCTGCTCGGCCTGGCCGACGACGACATCGTGGTCAATGTGCAGGGTGACGAGCCCTTGATTGACCCGGCCCTGATCGACGCCGTGGCCCGCCAGCTAATGGATCGCCCCGACTGCGCGATGAGCACGGCGGCCCACGCCATCGACCAGCTGGCTGATTTCCTGAATCCCAATGTCGTCAAAGTGGTGCTTGATGCGCGCCAGACGGCGCTGTATTTCAGCCGCGCCCCAATTCCGGCGGCCCGCGATTTTGCCGGGCAGGCCTGGTGGGAAGCGGGCAGCGCGCTGCCCCCACCGCTGCGCCATGTGGGCATTTATGCTTACCGCGTCGGATTCTTGCGGCAGTTTCCCCAACTGCCAGCGGCGCCGCAGGAGCAGCTCGAATCGCTGGAACAACTGCGCGCCCTGTGGCACGGCCACCGCATCGCCGTCCACCTTGCCGCGCATGCGCCCGGCCCCGGCGTGGACACGCCGGAGGATCTGGAGCGGGTTCGCCGCCTGCTGGCCTAGAAAAAGAACGCAAGCACAACAGCTTGCGTGTAAGCTGACATCAAGGCTGCGCCCAATATCCCTGTAATAATCGGTAAGGAGGTTCGCGCTGGCGATCCTCTTACCCTGTCAAGCAACCCATTGAGGGATTGGGCTTCCACGCCTTCCGGCTAGACTCCCCCTAATTTATAAAATGATCTGAGGATATTCATGAGACTGATTTTATTGGGCGCGCCAGGTGCGGGCAAAGGAACGCAGGCAACCTTCATCTGCCAGAAATACGGCATCCCCCAAATCTCCACCGGCGACATGCTGCGTGCCGCCGTCAAGGCAGGCACGCCTCTGGGCATCGAAGCCAAGAAGGTCATGGATGCCGGCGGTCTGGTCAGCGACGAGTTGATCATCAATCTGGTCAAGGAACGCATTACGCAGCCCGACTGTGCCAACGGCTTTTTGTTCGACGGCTTCCCGCGCACGATTCCCCAGGCTGACGCGATGAAGGCTGCTGGCGTGAAGATCGACTACGTGCTGGAGATCGACGTGCCGTTTGAAGCCATCGTTGAGCGCATGAGCGGACGCCGTTCACACAGCGTCTCGGGCCGCACCTACCACGTCAAGTACAACCCGCCGAAAGTCGAAGGTCTGGACGACGTGACCGGCGAGCCACTGATCCAGCGCGCCGACGACAAGGAAGAAACCGTGCTCAAGCGCCTGGAAGTCTATAGCGCCCAGACCCGCCCCTTGGTCGAATATTATTCGAGCTGGGCCAAGGCCGCGCCCGCTGATGCCCCGAAATACTGCGCCATCAGCGGCATGGGCACGGTGGACAACATCACCGAACAGGCATTCAAGGCACTGTCGAACTGATTTGGTTTGCTGCTGAACTGGCGCATGGGTTGTTCGTGACTCATGCGCCAGTTTTCTTTCTGGCGTTCACAAAGGCTGCATCAGCAAAAAAAATCCCTGCTATTTTTTAAATAGCAGGGATTTTTAAATTTTGGGGTGGCTGATGGGGCTCGAACCCACGACAACAGGAATCACAATCCTGGACTCTACCAACTGAGCTACAGCCACCGTAGATTCTTATTATAGCAAGAAAAAACCCTGAATCAGGATTTCAACCTGCTTCTTGAACTTCATTTTTGAAGCGCCGGTTTTTTCACCAGGATTTCTGCCTTGAAGCGCTCTTTCAGGCCGTTGTAATAGGCCAGCGTCTCGGCGGAAGTCCACCATTCGCTGTACTGGTTGCGCTCTTGCTTGGCTCGGGCTTCTGGCTGCGCAT
>JAPLPS010000347.1 GCA_026400075.1 Polaromonas sp. | reverse complement strand
GGCCGAGGCGCTGCGCGTTCCGTTCAACCGCCACCTGTTCCATGTGCGTGCCAGCTACTTTGACGAAACGGAGCGCATCGTCCAGCACCTGACCACCCTGGGTGTGCAAAAAATCGCGGTTTTTTACCAGAACGACTCCTACGGCAAGACTGGGCTGGAAGGCGTGACCCGCGCACTGGACAAGCGCGGCCTGAAGCCAGTGGCCAGCGTCACGGTGGAGCGCAACAGCGTGGAAGTCTCAAAAGCGTTTGACGAGCTGGCCAAGGCCGCGCCCGAGGCGGTGGTACAGATCAGCGCCTACAAGTCGTGCGCGGCGCTGATCAAGCTGGCGCGGAGCAAGGGCCTGGCGACCCAATTTTTCAACGTGAGTTTTGTCGGCTCGTCGGCCCTGGCGGCCGAGCTGGGCGACGCGGGTGTGGGCGTCACCATCTCACAGGTGGTGCCGTTTCCGTTTTCACCCAGCACACCCATCGTGCGCGAGTACCAGCAGCGCATGGGCGAAATTGGCGTGACCGACTACGACTTCTCCAGCATGGAGGGCTACTTGGCCGCGCGGGTGCTGACCGAGGGCCTGAAGCGCGCCGGCCGCACGCTGAACCGCGAAGGCCTGATTGTGGCTCTGGAATCGCTGCGCGACTTCAACATGGGTGGCTTCAGCGTGACCTACGGACCACAGAACCACCAGGGCTCGCGCTTCACCGATCTGACGCTGATTTCCCGCAGCGGCCGTTTCGTCCGCTGACGGCGCAGACCTCAGCGGGCCGGGCGTTCGCCAAAGACAGCGGTGCCCACGCGCACCAGCGTGCTGCCAGCAGCGATGGCCGCCTCGAGGTCGGCACTCATGCCGAGTGACAGGGTGTCAAACTCGGCCCAGCCAGGCAGTCGGGCAGCCAGAATTTGATCAAATACGGCTAAAGCCCTCGTAAAAACTAGCTTCTGCGCTATGAAATCAGGAGTCGGCTCAGGCAGTGCCATCAGTCCGCGCAGGCGCAGGCGAGGCAGGGCGCTGATGCCATGCGCCAACGCCAAAGCATCCTCCGGCGCCACACCGGACTTGTTCGGCCCAGCGTCGATGTTCACTTGAACACACACATTGAGCGGCGGCAAATGGTCGGGCCGCTGGGCGCTCAGGCGTTCGGCGATCTTCAGCCGGTCCACCGACTGCACCCAGTCAAAGTGTTCGGCCACCACCCGCGTCTTGTTGCTTTGCACTGGGCCGATCATGTGCCAGACCAGCGGCAGATCGCGCAACTCAAGGATCTTCTCCACCCCTTCCTGGATGTAGTTTTCGCCAAACGCACACTGGCCTGAAGCATGTGCTTCCCGCACCGCTTCCGGGCTTTGGGTTTTGGAAACAGCGAGCAAGCCTACGTCGCCCGGCGCGCGGCCAGCGGCCAGACAAGCGGCGTTAATTCGGTGTTTAACCTGCTGGAGTCGGCCGTCAATCGTCGTCATAATAGTCAGCGAGCGTATCAAATGAAGGCCATTGTGGTGGCCCGCGTCAACCTGTACCGAGGGCCCCCGTGGACATTACCCAGCTGCTGGCGTTCAGCGTCAAGAACAAGGCTTCCGACCTGCACCTCTCGGCGGGACTGCCGCCCATGATTCGTGTGCACGGCGATGTCCGCCGCATCAACGTCGAGCCGCTGGACCACAAGGCGGTGCACGCCATGGTCTACGACATCATGAACGATGCGCAGCGCAAGCACTTCGAAGAGTTCCTGGAGGTCGACTTCTCTTTCGAGATCGAAGGCCTCGCGCGGTTCCGCGTCAACGCCTTCAACCAGAACCGGGGCGCGGGCGGCGTGTTCCGCACCATTCCATCCAAGATCCTGACGCTGGAACAGCTCAACGCGCCCAAGATTTTTGCCGACCTGGCCCTTAAAC
>JAPLPS010000054.1 GCA_026400075.1 Polaromonas sp. | reverse complement strand
GAGCAGCTCGGCATACAGTTTGTCGGCAGCCGCCTTGACATCGGGGAAGCGATCCGGGCTGATCGGGCACAGCACGACGGTGAAGGGCGCAATCGCGTCCGGCCAGATGATGCCGCGCTCGTCGTGGTTTTGCTCAATCGCCGCCGCTGGCAGGCGCGTGATGCCGATGCCGTAGCAGCCCATTTCCAGGAACTGCGGCTTGCCGTTTTCGCCGAGGAAGGTCGCGTTCATCGCCTGGCTGTACTTGGTGCCGAGATAGAACACATGGCCGACTTCGATGCCGCGCTCGATGGCGAGCACGCCCTGGCCGTCCGGTGAGGCGTCGCCTGCGACGACGTTGCGGATGTCAGCGATCAGCTCGGGTTCGGGCAGGTCGCGCCCCCAGTTGACGCCGGTGGTGTGGAAATCAGCTTCGTTCGCGCCGCAAACCCAGTCGGCCATCACGGCCACTTCGCGGTCCACGACGAGCTTGAGCGGTTTTTGCAGCGCTAGCGGGCCGAGGTAGCCGGGCTGGCAGCCAAAGTGTTCTTCGATCTCGGGCAGGCTGGCGAAGCGGAATGCGGCCAAGCCCGGCACCTTGCCGACTTTGACCTCGTTCATGTCGTGGTCACCGCGCAGCAGCAGCAGCCAGACCTGCGTTTTGACGATTTCGCCTTTTTCATTCGTTTCGTCGGTGGCCAGCACCAGCGACTTGACGGTGCTCGCCAGCGGCAGACCCAGCAGTTCGGCGACTTCGGCGCAGGTGGCCTTGCCGGGCGTGGCGGTTTTGGTCAGCGCCTGCGTGGCGGCGGGGCGCGGGCCAGCGGGGGCTAAGGCTTCGGCTTTTTCCATGTTCGCGGCGTAGTCGCTGCCGGGGCAATAGACGATGGCGTCTTCGCCGGTGGCGGCAATCACCTGGAACTCTTCGCTCAGGTCGCCGCCGATGGCGCCGCTGTCGGCGGCCACGGCGCGGTAGGTCAGGCCGAAGCGGTCAAAAATGCGGCGATAGGCCTGGGCCATGTTTTGGTAGCTGAGCTTGGCCGACACCTGGTCGCGGTCAAAGCTGTAGGCGTCCTTCATGATGAATTCGCGCCCGCGCATCAGGCCAAAGCGCGGACGGCGTTCGTCGCGGAATTTGGTCTGGATCTGGTACATGTTTTTTGGCAACTGCTTGTAACTGCGGATGTCCTGGCGCATCACGTCGGTGATGACTTCTTCGCTGGTCGGCTGGATCACGAAGTCGCGGCCGTGCCGGTCCTTGATGCGCAGCATTTCTGGCCCCATCTTGTCAAAGCGGCCGGTTTCCTGCCAGAGTTCGGCGGGCTGGATCACTGTCATGCTCATTTCGATGGCGCCGGCGCGGTTCATTTCCTCGCGCACGATGGCTTCGACCTTGCGGATCACGCGCAGGCCCATGGGCATGTAGTTGTAGATACCGGCGCCCAGTTTTTTGATCAGGCCTGCGCGCATCATCAACTGATGGCTGACGATTTCGGCGTCAGCGGGAGCTTCCTTGAGGGTGGAAATAAAGAACTGGGAGGCTTTCATGGGCTATTTTTCTGGGTTTGGGCGCTGTCGTCCGCTGCGCGCCGGGCCGGGGGCGCCTGCGCTGTGCATAATGGACTCAGTTTAAAAAATTTGAGGTTTGATTATGCTTGACCGGGACGGTTTTCGGCCCAATGTCGGCATCATCTTGCTCAACCAGCGAAGTCAGGTATTTTGGGGCAAACGCATCCGTACCCACTCATGGCAATTTCCGCAGGGCGGCATTGATCGGGGCGAAAACCCTGAGCAGGCCATGTTCCGCGAGCTGCATGAAGAGGTCGGATTGCACCCACAGCACGTCCAGGTGCTGGCCCGAACCCGAGACTGGTTGCGCTATGAGGTGCCTGACCGGTTCATCCGCCGCGATGCGCGCGGACATTACAAAGGCCAGAAGCAAATCTGGTTTCTGCTCCAGCTGGTCGGTCACGACTGGGATTTGAATTTGCGCGCCACCACGCACCCCGAGTTCGACGCCTGGCGCTGGAACGATTACTGGGTGCCACTGGACGTGGTCGTGGAGTTCAAGCGCGGCGTCTATGAAATGGCGCTGACCGAGCTGTCGCGCTTTGTGCCGCGCTCGGAGTTGCGCTTTGATGCCAAGCCCGAGCAGCGCAACCGCTATTTGCGTGGCGGCTTGCACCAGCGTGATGCGCAGCAGGGCGAGTCGGGCGCTGGCGCAGCGGGCTATCCTTCGCGGCCCTGCGCGCCGTTTGAGTTGCCGCCGGGCGGCACTTTCGAGCCCGATCCACATACCAATTTTGGCGCCGGTGCGCCGGTGAAAAAACCATGATCGTCAAACCGCTGAGCGCTATGTTCCTGGGCGCATGGCTTTGCGCTGCCAGCGCAGCCTGGGCGCAGTCCGCCGCCGAAGAGCCTGAATGGAAAGAGTCGGAGGCGCCGCCGCCGCCCGCTTTCGATGTCGGCAAACTGGTGACGATTGAGGTTTTGCCGAACTCGGCGCTGGTCTATGGCGTCGATCCGGCGTCGATCAGCATTTCCAACAGCGATGGCCTGGTGCGCTACGTGATGGTGGCCAGCAGCGCCAGCGGCGCCCGCAACGTGATGTACGAGGCCATTCACTGCGCCACCGGCGAATTCAAAACCTATGGCCGCTACTCGCCGGACGGGCGCTGGACGCTGGTCGATCAGCCGCAGTGGAACCCGCTCTACGGCATGCCGTCAAAGTATGCGCTGCGCTTTGCCCAGGCGGGCGCCTGCGACGGCGCAGCGGCGCCATCATCGGTGCAGGTGCTGGTCAGTCGGCTGAAAAGCCCGTACCGCTGAAGCGGCCGCTGGCTGGCCCGCCGACCTTGCCGTCGGATCGGGCCGCTGGCGCTGAAAACCTTAGCGGCTGAGTATCAGGTTCGTGCGGTGAACCATTTCTGACTCGCCCGTGTAGCCCAGCAGCTTTTCAAACTCCGACGAGGCTTTGCGGCAGATCAGCCGGGCTTCGGCGCTGGAGTAATTCGCCAGGCCGCGCGCAATCTCGACGCCTTCGACATCCTTGATGGCAATCACGTCGCCGCGTGAAAACTCGCCCTGCACGCTGGTCATGCCAATCGGCAGCAGGCTTTTGCCGCCATCGCGCACCACGCTGGCCGCGCCCGGATCGACGCTGACGGCGCCGCGCAGCTGCAGGTGATCGGCCATCCACTGCTTGCGCGCCTGCATTTTTTGCGTCGGCGCGATCAACAGCGTGCCAATCGCCTCGCCCTGCGTCAGGCGGATCAGCGCCTGCGGCTCGCGGCCCCAGGCAATGACGGTGGAGGCGCCCGAGCCTGCGGCGCGCTTGGCGGCGAGGATTTTGGTGATCATGCCGCCCCGGCCAATGCTGGAACCGGCGCCGCCGGCCATCGCTTCGAGCCGGGCATCGCCCGCCTGCGCTTCGTGGATGAACTGGGCGTTGGGGTCTTTGCGCGGGTCGGCGCTGTACAGGCCTTTTTGATCCGTCAGGATGATCAGCGCGTCGGCTTCGACCAGATTGGCCACCAGCGCGCCCAGCGTGTCGTTGTCGCCAAACTTGATTTCGTCGTTGACGACGGTGTCGTTTTCGTTGATGACCGGCACCACGCCCAGTTGCAGCAGCGTCAGCAGCGTGGAGCGGGCGTTTAAATAGCGCTCGCGGTCGGCCAGGTCGGCGTGGGTCAGCAGCACCTGGGCGCTGCCGATGCCGTTTTCGCGCAGCTGGGTTTCATAGACCTGCGCCAGGCCCATCTGGCCGACGGCGGCGGCCGCCTGCAGCTCGTGAATCGCTTTGGGCCGCACGCTCCAGCCCAGGCGTTTCATGCCCTCGGCAATCGCGCCGCTGCTGACCATGATGACTTCGCGCCCGTCCTTGACCAGCGCGGCGAGCTGCTCGCACCACTGGCCGATGGCGGCGGCGTCCAGCCCCCGGCCTTCGTTGGTCACCAGACTGGAGCCGACCTTGACCACAATGCGCCTGGCGTTGCGCAGAACCGGGGAGCCTGAGGGAGCTTGCATTTTTTCGGGGGCTGGAAGGCGGTTAATCGGCAGAAGGCGTTTTCGGCTCGGGCGGCAGTTCGATGAAACGCGGATCAATCACTTCCTCGGGCTGCTCGCTTTTTTGCACTTTCTTGACGTGCTGGTAAATCGTCTTGATCAGCTGCTCGCAGCCTTCGCGCGTCAGCGCCGAGATTTCAAACACCGGGCCTTTGAACTTGAAGCGTTTGACAAAATCCTTGACGATGGCGGCGCGTTTGTCGCCATCGACCATGTCGAGCTTGTTCAGCACCAGCCAGCGCGGCTTCTGGTGCAGCGATTCGTCGTATTTTTTCAGCTCGCCGACGATGGCCTTGGCCTGCGCGACCGGATCGACGCCTTCGTCAAACGGGGCCAGATCGACAATGTGCAGCAGCAAGCGCGTGCGCTGCAGGTGGCGCAGGAACAGATGGCCCAGGCCAGCGCCTTCGGACGCGCCTTCAATCAGACCGGGCAAGTCGGCCACGACAAAGCTCTGCTCCGGGCCGACGCGCACGACGCCCAGATTGGGGTGCAGCGTGGTGAATGGGTAGTCGGCAATGCGCGGACGGGCGTTGGAAACGGCGGAAATAAACGTCGATTTACCGGCGTTGGGCATGCCGAGCAGGCCGACATCGGCCAGCACTTTGAGCTCTAACTTCAGGCTCTTGCGGTCGCCGGGCCAGCCGGGCGTCTTGCTGCGCGGGGCGCGGTTCGTCGAGCTTTTGAAGCGCAGGTTGCCAAAGCCGCCATCGCCGCCTTTGGCGATCAGGATTTGTTCGCCGGGCACCAGCAGCTCGAACAGCGTTTCGCCGGTTTCCGAGTCGGTCAGGATGGTGCCGACCGGCATTTTCAGGATGATGTCGTCGCCCTTGGCGCCGAACATGTCCGAGCCCATGCCGTGGCCGCCGTTGCGCGCTTCGTGGCGGCGCGAAAAGCGGAAATCGACCAGCGTGTTCAGGTTGATGTCGGCCACCGCATACACATGGCCGCCCCGTCCGCCGTCCCCGCCGTTCGGGCCGCCGAATTCTTTGTATTTTTCGTGGCTGAACGAGACGCAACCGCTCCCGCCATCGCCAGCGGCAATGTCAATATAAGCTTCGTCAACAAATTTCATGATGGAATCAGGGTAGGGAAGTTCGCGAGGAACGGGGGGTAAAAGAGGTCTAGTTTACAAACAGAAAAGCCCCGGCAGGCCGGGGCTTTTCTGCCATCGACGTGAGCAGCTTACGCTGGGGTCACATTGACAGTTTGCTTGTTCATCGAACCTTTGATGGCGAAGGAAACCGAGCCATCAACCAGTGCAAACAAGGTGTGGTCTTTGCCGATGCCGACATTGACGCCTGGGTGGAACTTGGTGCCACGCTGGCGCACGATGATGCTGCCTGCGTTGATCACTTCGCCGCCAAACTTCTTGACGCCGAGCATCTTTGGTTTGGAGTCGCGTCCATTTCGCGTAGAGCCGCCGCCTTTTTTCTGTGCCATTTTCCGTTACTCCTGTTACTGGACTGATTAGCCGACGATAGCGCCGATTTGCAGTTCAGTGAAGTTCTGCCTGTGACCCTGGCGCTTTTGGTAGTGCTTGCTACGACGCATTTTGAAAATGGTGACTTTGTCGTGACGACCGTGCGACAGCACCGTGACCGTAACAGTTGCGCCGGAAACCAAGGGCGTACCGACCTTGATGGAGCTGCCTTCGCCGACAGCCAACACCTGGTCAATAACGATCTCTTGGCCTACGTCCGCAGTGATCTGTTCTACTTTAATTTTTTCTCCAGCAGCAACTTTGTATTGTTTGCCGCCGGTTTTTATGACCGCGTACATGTAAACCCTCGTATTTTGAGTTCCGCGAACGAATTTTCGCAGAGCCAAGGATTCTAGCATCCTGCGTAAAAAATAGCCAGCCCTTTGATTCGAGGGGCATTTTTGGCAACGGATCTGCGCAAGGCCTCTTAGAGAGAGCTTGATGGGCTTCCTATAATCTGCGCAAACTTAACCTCGGGATTCCTCTTGTCTGCCAATTCTTCAAGCACTGCCGCTGCCCTTGCCCTGATTGCCGGAGATATGGGTGAAATGGACGCGGTGATCGAGCGCCGTCTCAAGTCCGAAGTCGCCCTGGTCAGCCAGGTGTCGCGCTACATCGTGGCCGCTGGCGGCAAGCGCCTGCGCCCGGCTTTGCTGCTGCTGATGTGCGGCGCGCTGGGCTACCAGGGCGATCAGCGCTACAACCTGGCGGCGGTGGTCGAATTCATCCACACCGCCACCTTGCTGCACGACGACGTGGTCGATGAATCGACGCTGCGCCGGGGCCGCGCCACCGCCAACGAGGCCTTTGGCAACCCGGCCAGCGTGCTGGTCGGCGATTTTTTGTACTCCCGCGCTTTCCAGATGATGGTCGAGGCCAACGACATGCGCGTGATGCAGACGGTGGCCGAAGCGACCAACGTGATTGCTGAAGGCGAGGTGCTGCAGCTGATGAATATGCACGATGCGGATCTGTCCGAAGACGGCTACCTGCGCGTGATCCGCTCCAAGACCGCCAAGCTGTTCGAGGCCAGCGCCCGTCTGGCGGCCTTGCTGGCCGGGTCGTCGCCAGCGATTGAACAAAGCTGCGCCGACTACGGCCAGGCGCTGGGCACCGCGTTTCAGGTGATCGACGACGTGCTCGACTACGACGGCGACGTGCTAGAGATGGGCAAAAACCTGGGCGACGACCTGCGTGAAGGCAAGGTCACGCTGCCTTTGATTATTGCGATGCAGCGCGGCACCGAGGCCGAGCGCGCCACCATCCGCCACGCCATTGAAACCGGCGGCACCGAGCAGATGGCACAAATCATTGCGCTGGTGCAGCAAACCGGCGCGCTGGAGTCCACCCGGCAAGCCGCCGCCGCCGAGGCGCAGCGCGCCCTGAGCGCCTTGCAAAACCTGCCAAAAAATCCTTACAGTGATGCGCTGGAGCAGCTGGCCTCGCAACTGCTGGCGCGGCGTTTCTGAGATTTCAAGGCCATCGGGGTGTGGCTTAGTCTGGTAAAGCGCTACGTTCGGGACGTAGAGACCGGAGGTCTTAATCCTCTCGCTCCGACCAGCTTTGGCGGGGCTATTTGACCAGCTGGTTGAGCTGAATAATCGGCATCAAGACGGCCAGCACGATCAGCATCACCACCAGGCCCATCACGACAATCAGCAGCGGCTCCAGCAGCGTGGCCAGCTGCAGGGCGCGGCGCTGCACTTCGGTGCCGAGCTGGCGAGCGGCGCGGTCCAGCATCACTGGCAACTGGCCGGTTTGTTCGCCGAGGCGGGCGAACATGCTGAGCAGTCCCGGAAAACGCTTTTTGTGCGCCAGCGCCGACGCCAGCGGCGTGCCTTCGCGCACCAGCACCAAGGCGTCGAGCGCGTCGGCGCGCATCGCGCGGTTCGACAGCGTGTCGGCGGCGGCCTGCAGCGCGCGCAAAATCGGCACGCCCGCGCCCGCCAGCATCGCCAGCGTTCCGGCAAAACGGGCGGCGTTGTAGCCACGGGCGAGTTTGCCAAGAATCGGCAGCGTCAGCCAGAAGGCATCGAATTTTTCACGAAAAGCGGCGCTAGTCCAGGCCAGCCGAAAACCGCCCGCTGCGGCGACCAGCGTCAGCAGCATCAGCCAGCCCTGGTTGCGCACAAAGCTGGCCAGTCCGAGCATGATGACGGTGAGCAGCGGCAGCGCGCGCTTGCTGCCCGCAAACACCTGCGCCACCTGCGGAACCACGTAGCCGAGCAAAAACATCACGATGGCAATCGCCACCAGCGAGACGATGGCCGGGTACAGCGCCGCGCCGATCAGCTTGGCCTTCAGTTCCTGGCTTTGCTCCAGATCGTCGGCCAGGCGCTCCAGCACCATGCCCAGGTTGCCGCTGTGCTCGCCCGCGCCGATGACGGCGCAGTAGGTGGCGGAAAACTCGCGTGGGTGCAGCGCCAGCGCGGCGGCAAAAGCGGTGCCGCCGTTGACTTCGGCGCGCAGCCCGGCGACTAGCTGGCGCTGGGCGGGGTCTTCGGATTCCTCGGACAGCGCCGTCAGCGCCCGCTCCAGCGGCAGGCCGGAAGTGACCAGCCCGGCAATCTGGCGCGTCCAGATCGCCAGCGCCGTGGCGTTGAAGACGGGTCGGCTCCAGAGCGTGGCATTCCAGCCGGTGGCGCTGGACGCTGACGCGCCTTTGGCGTTCGTGCCGCTGCCGACTGGCTGCACGGCCAGCGGCACCAGCGCTTGCGCGCGCAGCATGCCGCGTGCGGCGCGGGCCGTGTCGGCCTCGATGATGCCCTTGCGGGTGGCGCCGTCGGCGGTCAGGGCTTCAAAGGAATAGGCGGGCATGGTGGTTTCGTTGCGGTGCTGGGTCGGCGCTTGGCTGTTGCCGGGCTATGGTCATGCTCAATCCCGAGTGACGCGCACCAGCTCTTCGCGGGTGGTGATGCCGCTGCGCACCAAGCGCTCGCCGTCGTCGCGCATCAGCGTCATGCCGTTTTTCAGGGCCGCTTCGCGCAGCTCGGCTTCGGAGGCGCGGTGGTGGATCTGTGCCCGGATCGCGTCGTCGGTGGCGAGCAATTCAAACACGCCGGTGCGGCCCTGGTAGCCGGTCTGGCCGCAATGCTGGCAGCCGGCGCCGTGGCACTGCACACAAACCTTGCGCACCAGCCGCTGCGCCAACACGCCCAGCAAGGACGAACTGAGCAAAAACGGCTCAATGCCCATGTCGGTCAGCCGCGTGACGGCGCTGGCCGCGTCGTTGGTGTGCAGCGTGGCCAGCACCAGGTGGCCGGTCAGCGAGGCTTGGATGGCGATTTGCGCAGTCTCGAAATCGCGGATTTCGCCGATCATGATGACATCCGGGTCTTGGCGCAGGATGGCGCGCAGCGCTTTGGCAAAGGTCAGTTCGATTTTGGCGTTGACTTGCGTCTGGCCGACGCCGGGCAGCTCGTATTCAATCGGGTCTTCCACCGTCATGATGTTCTGGCGCCGCGTGTCCAGCCGCTCCATTGCCGCGTACAGCGTGGTGGTTTTGCCCGAGCCGGTCGGGCCGGTGACCAAGATGATGCCGTGCGGCTGCGCCACCAGATGCTCAAAGCGGCTCAGCACCTCGCCCTGCATGCCGACGGCTTCCAGATTGAGCCGGTCGCCGCTCTTGTCCAAGAGGCGCAGCACGGCGCGCTCGCCGTGGGCGCTGGGCAGCGTCGAGACGCGCACATCGACCGCCCGCGTGCCGATACGCAATGAAATCCGGCCGTCCTGCGGCAGGCGCTTTTCGGCAATGTCCAGGTCGGCCATGATCTTCAGGCGCGAGATCAAGGCCGCGTGCAGCGCCCGGTTCGGCTGCACCACGTTGCGCAGCGAGCCATCGACGCGAAAGCGCACGCTCGAATGGCGCTCGTAGGGCTCGATGTGGATGTCGCTGGCGCCGTCGCGGGCGGCCTGGGTCAGCAGCGCATTGAGCATGCGGATGATGGGCGCGTCGTCGGACGTTTCCAGCAAATCCTCGATGGCGGGCAGCGCCTGCATCATGCGCGACAGGTCGATGTCGCTTTCGACTTCGCTGATGACGGTGGCGGCGCTCGATTCGCTTTGCGCGTAGGCGGCGCTGATGCGCTGCTGCAGCAGTTCGGACGCTTCGACGCTGATATGCTGGACTTCAAATTTGCGCATCACTTCGCTGATGGCGCTGGCGGCGCCGGGCGCGTCCAGGCTGTGCAGCCACAGCGTCAGCTCGCCGTCAAAGTCTTCCAGCAGCAGCTGCTGGCTGCGCGCAAACGCGTAGGGCAGGGGGTAATGCGGCGCTTGCATCGCTTATTGTCCGAGAGGCGGCGGCACGGGCCTGGGCGCAGTGGCAGGTTCAAAGACGGTTTTGGCGGGCGGCGGCGCGGGCAGCACCGGCGACTCGTTGACCGGAATCATCGTGCTGCTCGGTGGCTGTGTTTGCTGCTGCTGGCTGCGCATCATGTCGTAGCGATCCATCGACAGCGCGTTGGTCGCGGCGGCGTCGCGCACCACCACGGGCCGCAAAAACACCATCAGGTTGGTCTTTTTGCGGCTGCGGCTTTCGGACTTGAACAGGTTGCCAAAGAAGGGCAGATCGCCCAGCCCCGGCACTTTTTCCTGATTCCCGGCGTACTCGTCCTGCAGCAGCCCGCCGAGCACGACGATGGCGCCGTCTTCGACCAGCACGTTCGATTCGATGGAGCGCTTGTTGGTAATCAGGCCGGTCGTCGAGTTGACGGAGCCAGCCTGCACGCTGGAGACTTCCTGAAAAATCGCCATTTTCACGGTGCCGTTTTCGCTGATTTGCGGCTTGACGCGCAGCGTCAGGCCGACATCCTTGCGTTCAATGGTCTGGAACGGGTTGACGCTGCCGCTGCCTGAGCCGCTGTTGGCATTGGTGTACTGGCCGGTGACAAAAGGCACGTTCTGGCCGATGACGATTTTGGCTTCCTCGTTGTCCAGCGTCAGCAGGTTCGGCGTGGACAGAATGTTGCCCGCGCCCGAGGTTTGCAAAAAGTTGGCCAGAAAACCGAGGAAGTACACGCCGTTGCTGCGCGCTGCCACGCCCAGGTTCATGCCGGTGCCGGGCGTCAGCGGGCTGCCGCTGCCAGCGGCCAGGGCGGTCTGGATGATGTTCTTGCCGCCGGTGCCGAAGTTGGTGCCGAGCAGGCCGATCAGGCTGTCGCCCCGGCCGCCAAGCGGGCCTTGCCACTGCACGCCGAATTCGGCGGCCTTGTCCATGTTGACTTCGGCAATCAGGCTCTCGACATAGACCTGGGCGCGGCGCGCATCAAGCTTTTCGATGACGGCGCGCAGCTGGCGGTACTGCGGCTCGGAGGCGGTGGCGCTGCTCTGGCTCATGGCGCCGGGCGTGCTCGATGTGCTCAACGGGGTGGTGGAACTCAAGCCGGTGCTGGTGCTGGTGCCGGAGGCGGTGCCGCTCATGGCGGCGCGCAGCACGGTGGCCAGATTGGCCGCGTTGGCGTTTTTCAGATAGACCACGTAGATGTTGCCGGCGTCTCCGTTGGGGCCGTTGAGCAGCGGCTTGTCCAGGCTTTTGACCAGCGATTTGGCCAGCTCCAGCCGCGCGCTGTTGGCCGCGCGCACGATCAGGGTGTTGCTGCGCGGCTCGGCGATGACGGTGGTTTTGTAACTCGCCTCGGCGGTGGCGCCTGCGCCAGTCCCGGCGCTGCTGTCGAGCAGTTTGGTCAGCAGCGGCGCCATATCCGTCACCGAGGCGTAGCGCACCGGGATCACCTCAACATCGGTGGCGTTGGCCACATCCAGCGTGGTGATGATTCGCCCCAGGCGCTTGAGGTTGTCGGCGTAGTCGGTGATGACCAGCGAGTTGTTGCCGGGGTTGACGTTGATGGTGTTGTTCGGGCTGATCAGCGGGCGCAGTATCGGCAGCAGGTTGTTGGCGTTCTCGAAATTGAGCCGGAAGATGGTCGTCGCAATCTGGCCGCCAGATGCCGGAATGTCGGCGGAAACGGCGCCGCCCTGCAGTTTGGCGTCGGCCTCGGGGACGATTTTGTCCAGCCCTGGCGTGCTGATGACGGCAGCGCCCTGCATGCGCAGCAGGGCCAGAAACTGGTTGTAGGCCACGGCCGGGCTGACCGGGCTTTCGGTGGTCAGCGTGATGGTTCCCTTGACGCGCGGATCGACCACCACGTTGCGCCCGGTCAGGATGGCCAGCGTGCGCGCCACGGCGTCAATATTGGCATCGACAAAGTTCAGCGTGATGGCTTCGCCGCGCTTGACTTCGGGCGCTGGCCTGGCTGGCGCCGTTGAGGCGGGCGTCTGAGCCTGGCCTTCTGGCAGCGCCGGTTTGGGCTGGAGCTGGGTGCGATGCGGGCGCTCGGGCGGCATCTGCGCCTGCACGCTGGCAGGAAAAATTCCCGTGGCGCAGACCATCAGCACGCTGCTGGCGATGCAGGTCAGCGCTGGAAAAGGCCGGGGCCGGGGGCGGGAGATCGGGAGTGATGACATGCGGATTAACCCACTTTGATGATGGCGCGCGCGCCGTTGCGCCGTCCAATGATGTTCAGGAGATTGGAGAGCGCCTCGACGCTTCCGGGGGCGGCGCTGGCCGCGCCGGTGAAGCGCAGGCGCTGACCGACCCATTGGCCCTGGCCGGTCAGCTGCAGGCTGCCTTCCAGCGTGTCCAGGGCCAGTGTCGGCGTGGCGCCGCCCTGCAGCGTCAGGCGGTAGCTGCCCATAGGCTGCAGCGTGGACAGGCGCGATGAAATCTGGGTGGCGTCGATCTGCAGGCGCCCGGTCAGGCTCAGCTGGCCCTGCGCCCATTTCAGCGAAAAGTCTTCGGTGGAGGCGGCCAGCAGCCCCTGGGCCTGCACCGTGTTCCACGGCGTGCCCAGGCCGCTCAGCAGGCTGGCGGGCCATTGCGACTGGCTGTCGGACAGCGTCAAGCGTGCGCTGCTGAAGCCCAGCGGCGTCAGTTGCAGAGCCAGCGGCTGCTGGGTGCAGCAGTCGGCGCTCAGCTGCAGGCTGGCGCCGCTCCAGGCGGGGCGCAGGCGCCAGCTTAGTCGGCCGGGCAGGGCGATGGCGTTGCGGCTGCCGCTGCCGCCGGACAGCACCAGCTGCGCCGAGCCCTGCCAGACGCTGCCCTGGGGCGCCAGCAGCATCACCTGTTCGCCGCTGGCTTGCTGCACCAGCGCGGCCAGCCAGCGGGCCGGGGCCAGCAACACCGTGGCCAGCAGCAGTCCGGCCAGCGCGCCCGCCAGCGCCCAGCGCCACGGGGTGGCGACAGGGCTGGCGGCGGAAGACGGCAGGCGCTGCATCGTGTCAGCGCGGCGGCAGGGCCATCATGACCGTGCCGCTCCAGGCGACGCCCTCGGGCACGCTGCCGCGCACCAGCCGGGCTTCCAGCGGCACCGAGCGGGCATTGAGGCGGGCCTGGATCAGCCAGTCGGCTATGTCGTCGGGGTCGGCGTCCTTGAGGGTGACGCTGGCGCGATCCCCGACCATGCTCAACTGGGCGGTAGGGCCTAGCGTTTGCTTCGTGGCGGCGCTGAGGGCGCGGCTGGCCGCGTCAAAATCCAGCGGCGGCTGCTTTTGCAGCGCTTGCGCCTGTGCCTGGGCGGCGCGCATCTGCTGGAGCTGGGCGTTTAGCGCGCTGGCCTGGGCATCGGCGCTGCGCAGCGTGGCGATGGCCGGTTTCAGGCTGAATTGCCAGAGCAGTGCGCCCAGCACCAGCACGGCGCTCAGGCGGACTAGGTTTTTTTCGCGCGTGCCCAGTCGGCTCCAGCCTGCCTTGAGCGGCTGGACGGCGTTTGCAAGACTCATGGGCGGCGCTCCTCTTTGATGACCAGGCTGTCGCCTTCGGTTCTGGCGCTGTAGCCCTGGGCCTGCAGCTTGGTGGCAATGCTTGCCAGTCCGGCGGCAGGCGGCTCCAGCGCTTTCAGGCGCAACTCGCCCGCCGTGTAGTCGATGGCGCCGGGCGGGTGCAGGTCGGGGGCGGCTGCCTGGAGTTGGCCCAGCATGGTTTCCAGATCCGTCAGCGAGGCGGCGCCGTTGCGGCGCTGCAGATCGGCCAGCGAGCGGGTCATTTGCAGCGGTGCATTGACCACCACACGCACTTCGGGAAAGGTCGCCAGCAGCGTGTCCCGGATGGCGCTGCGCTGGGCGGCGAGCGCTGTTTCCTGTTTCCAGGCCGAGGCCTGCAGGCCGATTAAATTGATGAGTACCAGCGCCAGCGCCGCCCAGCGTGCGGCGCGCCAGCGCGGCGCGCGCAGCAGCTCCGAGGCCAGCGTGGAGAGCTGTTTGCGGGTGCGCGTGCTGCGCGTGTAGAGCAGCTCGAACTGCGCCAGATCCCAGTCGGACTGGCCCGCTGCCAGCCAGCGTTCGGCGGCCGTTTGCACGCTGACGGGGCGCTTGAAGCAGTCTTCTGCCAGTGCGGCGACGCCGGGTTCGGCCAGCAGTTCGGCGTCTTCGGGCCAGGCGAGCAGCGCGGCGCTGCTGGCCGACAGCGGCAGCACGGTCACGCCGCCGGGGCCAGCGAGCAGCAGCTGGGCGTTGTCGGGATCGCCCACCGCCTGCAGCGAGGCTTGGGCCGGGGCGTTGGCTGCGGGGGGCGCCAGCTCCGGCACGATGCGGGAGGCGGGCCGTCCGGCCTGCTCCAGCGCGGCAAGCCAGGCGCTGAGCCAGGCCCGGTCGCAGGCAGCGACCCAGACTGGCTGTCCGGCGCGCGCCTGCGGTTCGATGGCGAAATGCAGCTGGGCCGGGTCGTCGAGCAGCTGCTCTTCGAGCAGGCCGTCGAGCACGCTGCGCAGCCGGGCGGCGCTGGCTTTGAGCGCGCCTTTGGGCAGCTCCAGCCGGTGCCAGGACAGGCGCGCGGCGGGCACGATGACCACTGTGTCCTGACCGGCGGGCGCAGGCAGCAGCGCCAGCGTCGATTCAATCGTTCGTGCGGGCGTGCGGCCGTCCTCGCTCAGCACGGCCTGGCAGAGGGTGGTTGCTGCGGGCAGCGCGCGGGGAAGGGTGAGGGTCAGGCGGGTCATATAGGGCTTGAAGGGTCATTGTAGAGGGCTGTTTTGACGCCCTTGGTTACCCCGCTCACGCCACAAGGTTTTGACGCTGAGCCCGTCGCGCTGCACCACGGAGCGCTCTTCGACCACGGACTGGTCCAGCCTGAGCCGTCCCTGGATTTCAAAAAAGCGCGTACTGATACTGTGCTGGGATTCATTCAGGGCGCGGCTACCCTGGCCGATCAGCGCCGCCGCGTCGGCCAGCGTGCGAAAGTGGCTGCTCTGGCGCGCGCTGACCAGCCGCTGGGCGCCCGCCATGTCCAGCGCCGGGATGCAGGCATACAGCACGGTGGCGCTGGCGGTGTTGAGGTTGACCGGCGTGCGCACCGGCAGCAGCGTGATGTAGGGGCGCAGCAGGGCCAGGCTGCGCGGCGACAGGCCGAGCCAGACCAGCTGATCGACCCGTTGCGGCAGCAGCGAGGCTTGCTGCGCCGCGCTGTTGTCGGCGCTGCTGTCCTGGGCCAGGCGCAGGTTTTCTGCCAGTGCGCTGAGTTCGCTGGGCGGCAGGCCGAGTTGCTCAAACAGCTTGGCAAAGGCTTGCTGTGTGGGCTCGGAGACTTTGTTGCCATCGACCAGGTTGGTGACGTTCAGGCGCGCCTGCAGGTCGGTAATCAGGCCGGACAGGAAGGTTTGTGCGGCGCTGTCGTCGTTTTCGAGTGTGGTGGTCTTGTCGGTGGCCAGAAAGGTGGACAGCCGGGCCTCTTCGAGTGGTACGGCCCAGGGTTCGGCCAGGTGGTCGGCGCCGCCGGAGCGGGCATCTTCGCGCAGGATCAGGCGCGCCCAGTCGAGCGCGCCTAGCAGCAACCAGCGCGACTGCACCCGGGCGCGCTCGGCTGTTTCCACCTCGACGCTGCGCCATTGCTGCCACAGCGCGCCAGCGGCCAGACTGGCTACCAGCGCGACGGTCAGCATCGCCATCAGCAGCGCTGCACCAGTCTGATAGGCAGGCTGGCTGACAGCTGCGGCGCCGGGCTGCGTCAGGCGGGCGCGGCTTTCCCGGCGCTCTGCGCAACGGGGCTGGCGGCGTGCGCTGGGCCTCATGATTTGCCTTTTCCCAGGGCGGGCTGAACCCAGTCCAGCGTCAGGTTGCCGCTCAGCGCCTGGCCGGGCGGCAGGGTCAGCACCAGCCGCACGCCTTCGGGCAGGGACGGGTCGGGCGCGGCAGCGGCCTGGCTGGCGCCGGAGGCGGGGATGGCCGGGGCCGGGGCGACCGACGGGGCAACGGCTGGGGCGACAGCGGCAGTGGCGGCGTTGTCGCTGGACAGCGGGTTCGTCCAGGCATTGCCCCGGAAATAAAAGATTTGCCACTGCGCCAGCGCGGCGATGCGGACTTCGTATTTTTTTTCTTCGTCGCCGGGGTTTTGGGCCCATTGGGCGGCGCGCTCCCAGGCGCTTTGCAGTCCGCCCCGAGTGAATTGCGGCGGCGATTGCCAGCGCAGCCATTGAGGGTTGCCGTCGATATTGCGCAGCGCCCAGGCGACGACCAGCAGGCCAGCACCGGGCGCAGCGCTGCTGTGGCGGATCAGGCGCAGGCCTCGCCCGTCCCAGTCCAGCGCCTGGGTTTGCGGCAGCGGCTGCAGCGCGTCGAGGTCGGCGCTCCACTGCGCCAGACCGGCTTGCAGCGTCAGGACGGCGTCGGCGCGCTGCTGGATTTGTGCCTGTGCCCGCACCATGCCGTCCAGGCCGCGCCAGCTCAGGCCCGCCATCAAGGCCATCGCGGCAATCGCCACCAGCAGCTCGATCAGCGTGAAACCCCGGACTCTGCCGGTCGCTGGCGGGCGCGAAGGGAAAATGCGGGTGCTCATGTTCAGTAGCGCCCGACCACGGTGGACAGGTTTAGCAGCCCGGCCTGGCCGTCAGCCACCTGGGCTTCAACGCGCAGAAAATTCGGGTTCGGCGTGGGCTGCGCGGACAGCTTGACGGCCAGACTGCGCCCGGCCTGTTCGCAAACGGTGGTGTTGTTGCCAGCGGCGGGCATTTGCTGGGACAGGCGCACGCTGATCAGCGCGTTTTCGGCGCACAACTGGGCCAGCAGCTGGTCGGACTGGCGCTCGGAATTGCGCGTCAGCGAGGCGGTGGCGCGCACGCCCGCCGCCAGCGCAATCGCCACGATGCCGAGCGCGACCAGCACTTCCACCAGCGTGAAGCCGCGCAGCCGCGCGCGCTGGCGGGCAACGGCCCGGCTGGCGGCTGAGGTTTGCAGCGTCATTTTTGTGATGGCGGGCGCACTGGCGGCGCCATGCTGCGTCATGGCGCGTCGGCTCCCTGCGCCAGCACCGAGAACGGGCGCACGCCATCGGTGGCCAGGGTCAGGCTGCGCGTGGGTTCCGAAATCGACACGAGGCGGATTTGCTGCGGCCCGATCACCGGCTCAGGCCCGAGCAAGACCGGGGCCGCGCCTGCCGCCTGCACATCCGGGCTTAACCAGTTCGAGGGAAGCGTGGCTGGGTCGGTCAGGCCTTCAAACGAGAAGCCGGTGGCGCTGGGCCGCCAGTACACCGGATTCGCCGTCATGCGCGACTGCGCCCGCCCGGATTCGAGCAGCACGGCCAGACGCTGGGCCTCGCGCTCCAGCGCCGTCGCCGAACTCGGGCGCAGCGACAGCGAAACGCCAGCCGTCGCGATGGCCATGATGGCCACCACGACGAGCAACTCCAGCAGGGTAAAGCCGCTGCTGGCGAGTCTGCGCTGACAAAGAGGGATACCGTCAGTCCCAGCTGCCAACATCTGCGTTCTTGCCTTCGCCGCCCGCCTGGCCGTCGGCGCCGAAAGACATCACGTCAATTTCGCCTTTGATGCCGGGGTTCAGGTACTGGTAGGGGCGGCCCCACGGGTCGTTGGGCAGCTTGTCCAGGTAGGGTTTCCAGTTGCCGGGAATCGGGCCGGTGCCTGGCTTGGCCATCAGCGCCTGCAGACCCTGCTCGGCCGTGGGGTAGCGCTGGTTGTCCAGCTTGTAGAGCTTGAGCGCCTGCATCAGGTTGTTCACGTCGGTTTTGGCGGCGGTGGAGCGGGCGTCGTCGGCGCGCTCCAGCACGTTGGGCACGATCAGCGCGGCCAGCACGCCGATGATGACCAGCACCACCATCAGCTCAATCAGGGTGAACCCGGCTGAAAAGCGGCGCCGGGCAGCGTTGAGGAGGGAAGTTCGAGTATTCATAGTCATTTCAATCATAATCCTGCCATGCAGACAGATGCCTCTCGCCTATGGTTGTCCCGGATTGTGACATTCACAATTGCCGGTTTGGCCGCTGCCAGCGCCGCTTACTGGGGGCTTAAGGCTTGGGGGCCGTCCACGCCAGTGACCGCTCCGACGATGGCGCTGGCCTGGGCGCCGCCTGTCGGCCCCAAAGCGCTGGCCTTGGCGCTGGGCGGCGGGCTGCTCCCGCAGGCGCCTGGCGAGGCACCTGCTGCGCCCAGCCGTTATGCGCTGCTGGGCGTCGCCGGAAATGCGCATGGCGGCGCGGCCCTGATTTCCGTCGATGGACAGCTCGCCAAGCCGGTGCGCGTCGGGGCGACGGTGGAGGGCGCTCTGGTTCTCAAGTCAGTGACGGGGCGGCGCGCCGTGCTGTCTTCCGGCGACGGGCCTGGGCTGACGCTGGAACTGCCGCCGCTGAATCATTGATGCGGTGCAGAAGCGGCAGCCGGAAATCGTCATCTAAATCTGCAAGAATCGTCGCAAACCGCCACCACGAGATGTTTCTTCATTTACACCTTGTGATCAATGGACGATGATGTCTTTTTTTGAGTAACTACTGAGAATCATGGCCGCTACCGATATTGCCAATACGCCTTTGTCTAACGTGGCGCTTCCTGGGCTGGGCCGCGCGCTGGTGTTTGCCGGAAAGCTGGGCCAGAAAGCTGCCGAGGACATTTTTCTCAAGGCAAAAACCGGGCGCACCAGTTTCATTGCTGAACTGACCGGCTCCGGCGCCGTGTCGGCGTCCGATCTGGCGCATGTCATGTCCATCTCGTTTGCCGCGCCCTTGCTGGACTTGAACGCGATTGATGTTCAGCGTCTTCCCAAGGATCTGCTCGACGCCAAAATTTGCCAGGCCTACCGGATTGTGGTGCTGTGCAAGCGCAACAACCGCCTGGTGGTGGCGACGGCGGACCCTTCGGATCAGGAGGCGGCGGAAAAAATCAAGTTCTCTACCCAGCTGAGCGTGGACTGGGTGATCGCCGAGTACGACAAGCTGTCCAAAATGGTCGAGGCGTCCAGCGTCACGGCGACCGAGGCGATGGAGAACCTGGTTGGTGACGACTTCGAGTTTGACGAGGAAGCGGCCGAGGTCAGTACCGAGGAACAACCCGACAAGGCGGCTTCCGACGTTGATGATGCGCCAGTGGTTAAATTCCTGCACAAAATGCTGATTGACGCCTTCAACATGCGGGCGTCCGATTTGCATTTCGAGCCTTTTGAGCACACCTACCGGGTGCGTTTTCGGGTCGATGGTGAATTGCGGGAAATCGCTTCGCCGCCGGTGACCATCCGCGAAAAGCTCGCTGCACGCATCAAGGTGATTTCCAAGCTGGATATTTCCGAAAAACGCGTGCCGCAGGACGGCAAGATGAAGCTGAAAATCGGCCCAGACCGGGTGATCGACTTCCGGGTCAGCACCCTGCCGACCATGTTTGGCGAGAAAATCGTGATTCGTATTCTGGATCCGAGCAGCGCCAAGCTCGGGATTGATGCGCTCGGCTACGAGCCTGCCGAGAAAGAGCGCCTGCTCGCAGCCATTGCGCGCCCTTACGGCATGGTGCTGGTGACCGGGCCGACCGGCTCCGGCAAAACCGTCTCGCTCTACACCTGTCTGAACATTTTGAACACGGCTGGCGTAAACATCGCGACAGCGGAAGATCCGGCTGAAATTACCCTGCCCGGCGTCAACCAGGTCAGCATGAATGACAAGGCGGGCATGACTTTCTCCGTCGCGCTCAAGGCTTTCCTGCGCCAGGATCCGGACATCATCATGGTCGGTGAAATCCGGGACATTGAAACTGCCGACATCGCCATCAAGGCCGCCCAGACCGGCCACATGTGCTGTCCACGCTGCACACCAATGATGCGCCGACCACGCTGACGCGTATGCGCAACATGGGTATTGCACCGTTCAACATTGCCTCCAGCGTGATTTTGATCACGGCCCAGCGGCTGGCGCGCAGGCTGTGCCCGCTGTGCAAGACGCC
>JAPLPS010000108.1 GCA_026400075.1 Polaromonas sp. | reverse complement strand
TGCGCATGACAGGTAAAAAAATCAATATTTACTCCTGACCAATTTCGCCGCCACACCAAAAACATCACAATTACCTGGGAGGTGATATGAAAATTCATGAGATCAGAAAAAATGCATTGCATTACGGCATGTTTTCATTTTTTATCATGATATCAATTGGATATATAAGTACAAACAATTATTCTAGATTTTTCATTGAGCCTACTCGGTTAATTTCTGAAATTAGTGTCGTTCTTTTCCTGGGTTTAATCTTATACAAATCGAAGTTATGCCACAAGCATTTGATTGGACTGTCTCTGTATGTTTTTTTACTGACGCTTGGTATCTCGCATGCCATGCTAAATGGATCCATCGAAATTGGATCTACCGGATTGCTTGTCAATGTAATTATCACGGTATGCGGAATTTTACTGCTTGGCTATCAAGATAGCAATATTTGCTCAATCAGATTTGCCAAATGGTTTATTGTCTATATATCTGCAGGCACCCTCCTCATGGTACTCATAGGAGGTCTGGAGTTCACGCCTGTTCCACACTTTAATTTTGACTATGAAGCGGGTGTCAATTCAATGGAGACGCTGTATAGCCAGGAAATGTCAAAGTTTTTCGGCTTTGGCGCAATGGCTGCAGCATTCTTGGCCATCAATGGAAGTGGCAGGCAGATCAAGTATTTTTATTTCTCTCTGGTTCTGGTATTTCTGCTGTTAAGTCTTCTGGGCGGCGCTCGTGGAGACAGTATATTTGCACTTGCACTGGTGATTGCTTACCTGGTGATATCAGGCTCCATTCGTGGCCTGTTGTGGCTGGCGTCGATATTACTCATGCTGTATGCAGCCATAGGAGACTGGTCTGGAATAGATAATTTTCAAATATTTCAGAGAATGTCCGGCCTGGATGGGGATTTTGGGCAAAGAGATGTATTGCTCGCTCAATCATTCGAGCTACTCCTTAAAGAGCCTGTCTGCATGGTTTTTGGATGTGGGCTAGGGTACTTCCAGTCTTATTTCGGGTATCCATTTGGAATGTATCCTCACAATGTCTTGGTCGAATCTTTCATTGTGTTTGGAGTACCCATTTCACTGGCTTTTATTTTGATTGTTTCAGGTGGCGTCTGGCAGTATTACCGCCACAGCCGTGGCGCAGATTTACTGGTACTGTTTTTTGTCTATTCGATGATTATCAGATTAAAGAGTGGATCAGTGTTTGGCGACTGGTTTTTTACTGCTGGCTGTATTTATTTTGCATCTGTCTATATGCAAAAAATTACTATAAATATGCCAATACGCACAGCATGGATAGCCACTAACCCGATCATCAGAACAGCCAAAAATCCCGGATCAGACATGATTTCAGGCCATCCAGGTCGCTAGTTATTCACGCCAAATTACTCAATGAAGCCCGCCATGAAAATCTCACATCTCACTTCGGCTCACCCGCGTGGTGATACGCGCATCTTCATCAAACAATGCCGCAGTCTGGCGGCGGCGGGATTTTCCGTGTCGCTGGTGGTGGCCGATGGCAAGGGCGACGACCTGAAAAGCGGCGTGACTATAGTTGATGTCGGCCATTTACCGGGCCGCCTCAAGCGCATGCTGAACACCACGCAGCGGGTATGCGCCAAGGCGCTGGCGCTCGACGCTGACGTTTATCACCTGCATGATCCCGAGCTGATTCCGGTGGGTTTGAAACTCAAGCGCCAGGGAAAGCGCGTGATTTTTGACGCGCATGAAGACGTGGCCAGCCAGCTGCTCGGCAAGCCTTATTTAGGGCCGCTGCGCCTGAGAGCCTTGGCAGGCATTTTCTCCTGTTACGAGCGTTACGCCTGCCGCCGCTTTGATGGGGTTGTGGCGGCTACCCCTTATATCCGTGACAAGTTTTTAAAAATAAATGCCAATACCGTGGATGTGAATAATTTCCCGGTGCTGGGCGAGCTGGAAACCTCCATCCCGTGGGAGCGCAAGCAGGCCGAGGTGTGTTATGTCGGTGGCATTGCCGCCATTCGCGGTATTCAGGAAATTATCACCGCGATGGGCCAGTTGCCTTCAGCCGTTCGACTGAATCTGGCCGGATGCTTTTCCGAGCCTGCCATCGAGCAGGCAGCCCGGATTATGCCCGGCTGGCAACGGGTCAATGAACTCGGATTTGTGGACAGGCTGGGCGTGCGTGACGTGCTCGGGCGCTCAGTCGCCGGGCTGGTGACGCTGCGCCCGGTGATTAATTACCTCGATGCGCTGCCGGTCAAGATGTTTGAATACATGGCAGCGGGCATTCCGCCGATTGCCTCGAATTTCCCACTCTGGCGCGACATTATAGAGGGCCATGACTGCGGCCTGTGCGTCGATCCGCTGGATCCGGCCGCCATTGCCCGCGCCATTGATTATCTGGTCACGCACCCTGACGAGGCGCAGCGCATGGGCAATAACGGGCGCCGCGCCGTGCTGGAGAAATACAACTGGTCGGTTGAAGAAGCCAAGCTGCTGCGCTTTTACGACCGGGTGCTGAGCGGGAGTAGTGCCGCATGAATATCCTGCTGATTAACCACTATGCGGGCTCGACCCGCCACGGCATGGAGTTCAGGCCGTTTTATCTGGCGCGTGAATGGGTGCGCGCCGGGCACCGGGTGCAAATCGTCGCGGCCTCGTTCTCGCACATCCGCGCGCGCCAGCCCGAATTTGACGGCGCGGCGCTGGACGAGCAGATTGAAGGCATTGATTACCGCTGGCTGCGCACCCCGGCCTACAGCGGCAACGGCGCGGGCCGGGTGAAAAACATGCTGGCCTTCATGGCGGCGCTGTGGCGCGACGGCCCGCGTCTGGCGCGCGAGTTCCAGCCCGATGTGGTGATTGCCTCCAGCACCTACCCGATGGACATCTGGCCAGCGCGCCGCATCGCCCGGCTCAGCCAGGCCCGGCTGGTGTACGAGGTGCATGACCTGTGGCCGCTGTCGCCGATGGAGCTGGGCGGCTTGTCCCGCTGGCACCCGTTCATCGTCTGGGTGCAGCTGGCCGAAGACTACGCCTACCGCCACGCCGACAAGGTGGTGTCGATGCTGCCCAAGGCCATGCAACACATGTGCTCACGCGGCATGGCGGCGCAGAAATTTGCCTACGTGCCCAACGGCGTCGATACCGAGGAATGGGCGCAGCCCGGCGAGCTGCCGCCGTCGCTAAAAGAAACCCTGGCCGCGCTGCGCGCCAAAGGGCTGCCGCTGGTCGGCTACGCGGGCACGCATGGCCTGAGCAACGCGCTCGATGTGCTGCTCGACGCGGCGGCACGCCTGAAAGGCCGCGCCGAAATCGTGATGGTCGGCACCGGCCCAGACCGCGACGCGCTGCTGGCGCGGGTCGCCGCCGAGGGCTTGAGCAACGTCACGATGCTGCCCGCCATTTCCAAACACGCGGTGCCGCGCTTTCTCGATGAAGTCGATATTGCCTATATCGGCTGGCATCCGAATCCGCTGTACCGCTTTGGCATCTCGCCGAACAAGCTGATGGATTACATGATGGCGGGCAAGCCAGTCGTCCATGCCGTCAGCGCGGGCAACGACCCGGTCGCCGAGGCGGGCTGCGGCCTGACCGTGCCGCCCGGCGATGCCGCCGCCGTCGCCGAAGCGATCCTGACGCTGGCCGCCCTGCCCGCCGCCCAGCGCCAGCAACTCGGCAGCGCGGGCAAAGCTTTCATTTTGAAAAACCAGACCTATCCGTTGCTGGCGGCGCGTTTTCTGGCCGCCGCCACGGAACCCGGTGCCCTTTCATTCATCCCGACAACCCAAAGGAGAACAAGCCATGTGGAAGATCCAACTCTTTAAACTGAACTTTGACCACCGCGAGCACGATGCCGTCCTGGCAGCAGTGGACAGCGGATGGCTGACGATGGGCGAGCGCATCCAGGCGTTTGAAGCCGCTTTTGGCGAGTACCTGGGCCACGGCGCGCACTGCACGGCGGTCGCCAACGGCACGGCGGCGCTGCACATGGCCTTGCTGGCGCTCGATGTCGGCCCGGGCGACGAGGTGATTATTCCGGCCCTGACCTTTGTCGCCGACGCCAATTCCGTGCGCATCGTCGGGGCCACGCCGGTGCTGGCCGACTGCACCAGCCTGAACGACTGGAACGTGTCGGCCGAGTCGATTGCACGCCAAATCACGCCGCGCACCAAAGCCGTCATCGTGGTTCACTATGCGGGCTTTCCGTGCGACATGGCCGCCATTACCGCGCTGTGCCGCGAACGCGGCCTCAAGCTGATCGAGGATGTTGCGCACGCGCCGGGCGCCTCGATTGCCGGGCAAATGTGCGGCACGTTTGGCGATATCAGCTGCTTCTCGTTTTTCAGCAACAAGAACCTGTCCATCGGCGAAGGCGGCATGGTGTCGGCGGGCGACGCTGCGCTGTCGCAGCGCCTGCGCTACCTGCGCTCGCACGGCATGACCACGCTGACGCTAGACCGGCACCAGGGGCGCGCCGTCACTTACGACGTGGTCGAGCCGGGGCTGAACTACCGGATGGACGAAATGCGCGCCGCCATCGGCCTGGTGCAATTGGACAAGCTGCCCGCTGGCAACCTGCGGCGCCAGGCGCTGGCCGAGCGCTATCGGCGCAATCTGGCGGGCTCGCCGCTGCAAATGCCTTTTGACCAGTTGCCGGGCGATGTCGTGTCGGCCCACCACATTTTGCCGGTGCTGCTGCCCCAAGGCTGCAGCCGCACAGCGGTGATGGAAATGCTGAAAGCGGCAGGCGTGCAGTCGAGCATTCACTACCCGCCGTTCTGGGGCTTTACCGCCTACAAGGATTCGATGAGGGCGCAGGATGCGCCGCTGGCCGCCGACATCTGCAGCCGTGAATTGACCCTGCCGCTCTACCCGACGATGTCCGATGCGGATGTCGATCTGGTCACCGGCGCCTTGCTGGGAGCAGTCGCATGAACGCCGACCATTCAATGCTGGCCCTGATTGGCCGCGACCGCCCGCTGTTTGACGCGGACATTTCCCGCCACGAGCAGGAACTCTCCAGCCTGGTGGCGGGCCACCGCTTCTTGGTGATTGGCGGCGCCGGTTCCATCGGCCAGGCCGTGACGCGAGAGATTTTCCGGCGCAATCCGAAAGTGCTGCATGTGGTCGATATCAGCGAGAACAACATGGTCGAGCTGGTGCGCGACATCCGCAGCACGCTGGGCTATATAGAAGGCGACTTCCGCACCTTTGCCATCGACTGCGGCGGGCGCGAGTTTGAGGCGCTGATGAACGGCTCGGCCGGTTATGACTACGTCTTGAACCTGTCGGCCCTGAAGCATGTGCGCTCCGAGAAAGACCCGTTCACGCTGATGCGGCTGGTCGAGGTCAACGTGCTCAACACGCTGAAGACGATTGAGCTGGCCAGAGCCCAGGGCGTGCGCAAGTATTTCTGCGTCTCCACCGACAAGGCGGCGAACCCAGTCAACATGATGGGCGCGAGCAAACGCATCATGGAAATGTTCCTGATGCGCGCCAGCGAAGCGCAGCCGGTTTCGACGGCGCGGTTTGCCAACGTGGCTTTTTCCGACGGCTCGCTACTGCACGGCTTTAACCAGCGCTTTGTCAAGCACCAGCCGATTTCCGCGCCCAACGATGTGCGGCGCTACTTTGTCACGCCGCAGGAGTCGGGCGAGCTGTGCCTGATGTCCTGCCTGCTCGGCGAGAACCGCGACATCTTTTTCCCCAAGCTCAGCGAGTCCCTGCACCTGACCACGTTTTCTGGCATCGCCGTGCGCTATCTGCAGGCGCAGGGCTACGAGGCGCATGAATGCGCCAGCGAGGACGAAGCGCGCGAGCGCGCCCCGGAACTGATCGCCCGCCACCAGTGGCCCTGCTACTTTTTCAGCAGCGACACCACCGGGGAAAAGGATTTTGAAGAGTTCTTCACCGGCCAGGAAACGCTGGACATGGCGCGCCTGGACAGCGTGGGCGTCATCAAAAACCCGGCCGGCTTTGACCAGACGCGGCTGGCGTATTTCCTGAAAACGATTGGCGCCATCAAAACCCAGCCGACCTGGCGCAAAGCCGAGATGGTTGATCTGTTCAACACCATGATCCCGGACTTCGCCCACAAGGAAACCGGCAAATACCTCGACGCAAGGATGTAGCCATGCAACGCTTTTTTGACATTCTTTTCTCCAGCCTGGCCCTGCTGGCGCTGTCGCCGCTGCTGGTGCCGATTGCCATCGTGCTGCGCCTGACCGGCGAGGGCGAGGTGTTTTTCATGCAGGAGCGGGTCGGCAAAGGCGGGCAGATGTTCCAGCTGTACAAGTTTGCGACGATGCTGAAAAACAGCCCGCAGATTGGCACCGGCACGGTCACGATCAAGAACGACCCGCGCGTTCTGCCGGTCGGGCATTTTCTGCGCAAGACCAAGATCAACGAGCTGCCCCAGCTGCTCAACATCCTCAAGGGCGACATGAGCGTCATCGGCCCGCGTCCGCAGACCCGGCGCTGCTTTGACGCCTTCCCGCCAGCGGCGCAACAAGCGATTCAACAAGTGCTGCCGGGCCTGTCCGGCATAGGTTCGATCATGTTCCGGGATGAAGAAAATCTGCTGCATGGCCATGCCGATGCCCGGCATTTTTACGACGCTGTGGTGGCGCCCTACAAGGGGGCGCTGGAGCAGTGGTACGTGGAAAACCAGAGCTTGAGAACCTATTTCACGCTGATCGGGCTGACGCTGTGGGTGGTGCTGTTTCCCAGGTCTACGGCGGTCTGGCATGTTTTTGGCGGCCTGCCGCAACCGGCCCCCGAGCTGGCGGGGAAAATCTGTCAAGCCTGACAAATTGGACTTCCCCCGCCTGCCTCACGCTTTAGTAGTTCTCGTAAGCGCCCTGGTCAATCGCTGCGCCCTTCAGGCGCGCAGCACCGCTGTAGTCCGTCGCTGGCGCGTAGGTGGAAAGCCCCTTGTCGATGGCAGGCGAGCTGCTCTTGAGGTGGTAGTCCCCGCCGCCGGTGCGGTTGTAGCTGACGAACTGGGGATCAGCCGCAATCGTTCCAGAGGTTTGAGAGACAGCGGCGGACGACATGTCAAAGTTGGTTCGGTTGCCGTAAATCAGATTATTTTTAATCGAATTGCTACCGGTATCTTCTGACGCATTCGGGCCAGCTATGCCGCCTTCATTGTCATAAACGATATTGTTGTAGATGTTGATGCCAGAAGTCGGGCAGCCGCTGTTATACGCTTCTGCACATCCTCCATACACGATGCCGAAAGCGCGGTTAGCAAATACCGTGTTATTCACGACATTTATATCATGATCATCATGGTAGAGATGAATACCGTAGTTGGTTGCATACACGATATTATTCTTCACAGTTCCAGAGGAAGAATGATAAATACCCTGGATAAAACTGCAGCTACCCCCAATGTTATGAACCAGGTTTCCCGTGAAATCATAATTATTAAATGCCGCCCCCCGGTACTGATGGGCATTCAGGGCGGCGCCGCCACCACTGTCACAGACGGAAGCATTTTCAGCGATATGGTGAACCCAGCTGTTTTTTACGGATGAGTTACCGCCGGTCAGTTCAACGCCTTCTCTGGCGCTGGCGCTGCCGGTTCCATTAATTTCAAATCCGTCGATGTCGGTATAGCCGCCATCGGCTTTCCACATAACCGTTCCGTTTGCCACGGGCACGATTTTCGCACCCCATTTGGTGTCGGACACATAACGGATCCGGCCGGATGCCGTGCCGTTTGCCGTGGTGGTGATGGCTTCAGCGTAGGTGCCGGGCGCCACATGGACTGTGGTATCGGGCTTCGTCACTGTGGACGCCTTCATGATGGTGCGAAAAGGTGCTGATTGCGTGCCAGCGTTGGAGTCGGAGCCCGTGGTGGCGACGTAATAGTTATTCGCGCTGGTGCTGGCCGTGGTGGTCGTCGTCGGCGCCGTGGTGGTGGTGGTCGTCGTCGGTGCTGTCGTGGTGGTCGTTGGCGCTGTCGTGGTCGTGGTGGTTGTGGTGGTGGTTTGACTAGACCAGCGGTGACGGGTGCCCGCAAAGGCCGTCAGGGAGCTTGTCACCGCAACCACGATGACGGCACTGCGCAAGGTGCGCGAAGCGAGAAAACTTGAACGAGGCGTGGAATTAGATTTCAGGAAAGTCGTTTGCATGTAGAAAAGGAAAGTGAAGGATTGCCAAATCAGCAAAAATAAGTACCCCGTATTGAGTAGTATTTTTATGTTACTTGTTACTCATAACTCGGCAGTAAGAAGATGTGCATGGCTGCGCATCGGTATGTGGCCGTCCGGGGGCAGCGTTACAAATAGCGGAATCGGCATAACTTTTCCGACCTCCAGAAAACGGGCAAATGCCCTTTCAGAACAACACTGGCGCGGTGTTGAGCTGTTTGCAGCGGATGCCTGCTGGATAAATATCAGGCAACAGAAAATGCTTGCAAGCAGTCACTTGCGGCAAGCTCAAGGATGGATTCTTCGAGGTAACAAGAAGACCAAAAGATATATTTGTAGCATTTAAAATGACAAACTAACAAATAAAAACTAACCTTTGCATTCCCATACGGATGAGCTTGACGCTATCGTCGTGTAGGAATAAGCGCACGCCACATTGCGCACTGCGCTGGTGGAGCCGTCTGGCCCAGCCTGTTATGTTGAGACTCATGGCTGAAGCAGCGGAAAGGATTTCACCCTCCAAAAGCTGATCCGGCAACTCCTGGCAAGTCGAAACCGTCCTTTAGCCTCGACTGCCAACCCTCAAAAGGCCTCCATGAACAGCTCTATCGACCAGAACGACACCAGCGTCACCCTGAGTCCCGACTTGGTCGCGCAATTGCCCGAACCAGGCAGCCACAAAGTAGCGGCGCTTTATGCCAGCGCGGACGAGGCCGGGCGTGTGCGTCAGAACCTGATTGACGGCGGAATTGCCGCCAGCGAGGTGACGGTGCTGAAGGATCTCCCGCTGCCTCCCGACGAGGGCGGCAATGACGAGGTGCTCAAGGACATGCTGGTGGACGGCGCCATTGGCACGGCGGTGGGAACGGGCGTGGGGGCCGTAGGCACCGTGGTGCTGTGGGCGGCCAGCGTGACCTTGTTCGTGGCCAGCCCGGTAGTGGCTACCTTGGCCATGCTCGGCTGGTTTGCCAGCGTCGGCGGCATTGCCGGTGCCGTCGCCGGTGCGGCCAGCCAGGCGCCCCCAAAAGGCAAGGAAGGCAAGGAAGGCAAATTCTCCGAACTGGTGATGGATGCCATTCAGTCCGGCAATGTGGTGCTGGTGGTGTACACGCATGGCGACACCGACAGGGAGCTGGTCAAGAACATCATCGGCGAGTCGCTCACAGGCTACTCCAGGGTGCCGACGGAATTCAATTAGCGCGCGTAGTCCGTGCGAGGGAAATCGGCGCGGATGCGGATAGGCGTCACAGGAACTGGCGCGCCAGATCCCAGAACATCAGCGCGACCGCCAGCCCCATCACCAGCGCCCCGCTCCAGCCAAACCAGGTGGTCTTCAGGCCTGAGGTGAAACTGCCCATCACCGCCTTTTTGCTCGCCAGCAGCATCAGGCCGACCATGACGGGCACGGCCACCACGCCGTTGACCACGGCGCTCCAGTACAGCGCTTTCATTGGATTGATGGCGCTGAAGTCCAGCCCGGTGCCGACCACGGTGGCCACCGTGATGATGGCGTAAAAGCGCTTGGCTTCGTACCAGCGCCGCTCCAGCCCTTCGGGCCAGCCGAAGGCTTCGGCCACCGCGTAGGCCGCTGACGAGGCCAGCACCGGCACGGCCAGCAGGCCCGTCGCAATGATGCCGCCGGCAAACAGCGCAAAGGCAAATTCACCGGCCAGCGGGCGCAGCGCCTGCGCGGCCTGGGCCGCCGAGGTCACGTCGCGCACGCCAGCCGCATACAGCACGGCCGCGCCCAGCACCATGATGAAAAAAGCAATCGCGTTGGAAAAAAACATGCCGATAAAGGTGTCGCGCCTGACGCGCTGCAGGTCGTCGCGGATTTCTTCTTCGCTGGCGTGCCCGGCGCCCTTCAGGCGCAGCTCTTCGACCTCCTGCGCCTCCTGCCAGAAAAACAGGTAGGGCGAAATCGTCGTGCCCAGCAGCGCCACCAGCATCATCCAGTAATCCGGCGTCCATTGCAGTTTCGGAATCAGCAGGTCATGCAGCACCCGGCCCCACGGCACCTGCACCAGAAACACGGCGATGACATAAGAAAACAAAAACAGCGTCAGCCATTTCAAAATCGGCGCGAGCCTGCGGTACGGCACAAAAACCTGCAGCAGCACCGTCAGCACACCGAACGCCATCGAATAAAAATGCGGGGCGCCGCCCGCCACCAGCGCCAGCGCCTCGCCCATCGCGGCAATGTCGGCGGCGATGTTCAGGGTGTTGGCCAGCACCAGCAGCGCGACCATACTCATCAAAAACCATTTTGGCGTGTGCTCGCGCAGGTTCGCCGCCACGCCTTTTCCAGTCACGCGGCCAATGCGGGCGCTGACCAATTTTGAGCGACAAGCCCCGGGGTTCAGCCCGGGGTCTGAGCGATCAGGCCGGGACGGCCTGCGACTGAAAAACGCCTCGGCAATACTTCGTAGCCAAGACCTGATCCGCATCAATTGCAAAAACGCAGTTGCTGCCTTTTAATCTTCTCCACCGTGAACACGATCAAGACCCTCAAGCTTCGCATCAAGGACAAGCACGCCAGCGCGCTTGCGGCGATCGCGCGGGAGGTCAATCAGGTCTGGAACTACCTCAACGAATTGTCGAACCGCTCCATTCGTGAGCGTCAGAAATGGCTCAGCGCCTACGATCTGCAAAAGTACACGGCGGGTTACAGCAAATGCGAAGGCGTCAAGGTCGGCAGCGCCACCGTTCAATTAGTCTGCGAGGAGTACGCCACCCGGCGCAGGCAGTTCAAGAAGGCGCGCCTGAACTGGCGCGTGTCCAATCAAAAATCTCCCAAACGCTCGCTGGGCTGGATACCGTTCAAAAAGGGCGGCGCTTCTTATCGCAATGGACAGGTGAAATTTTGCGGCTTGAATCTGGGCCTGTGGGACAGCTACGGGCTGAGCAAGTTTGAACTGCGCGCCGGTTCCATCAATCAGGATGCGCGGGGCCGCTGGTATTTGAACGTGGCCGTCGAGGTCTAGGCCAAGCCGGGCGCCGGAACGGCCAGCGTCGGCATTGACCTGGGACTGAAAACCGCTGCGGTTTGCTCCAGCGGAAAACCTTTGGAGTCGCGCATTTATCGCCAATACGAACCTGCGCTGGCGGTAGCACAAAGGGCCTGTAAAAAAGACAGAGTGCGGGCGATACACGCCAAGATTACCAACGTGCGCAAAGACGCCACGCACAAGTTCAGCACCCGGCTGGTCAAAGAGAATGCCGCGATCTTCGTGGGCAACGTCTCCAGCCAGGCGCTAATCAAAACGAAGATGGCCAAGTCCGTACTCGATGCGAGCTGGTCAACGCTGAAGACGATGTTGGAATACAAGAGCCATCAGGCCGGTATCGTCTTTGAAGAAGTGAACGAGAGTTTCACAACCCAGACTTGCTCGTGCTGCGGGGCCATTCCCGCCAGCAGTCCGAAAGGTAGGGCAGGCCTTGGAATAAGAGAGTGGACTTGTAGCGAGTGTGGAGCGGTACACGACCGCGACACCAACGCAGCAAAAAACATTCTTGCGCGCGGACATGCGCGTCTGGCAGCAGGAATCCCCGCCCTTTAGGGCGGGGAGGATGTCAACAGCTGAATCGCAATCATGAACGGCAGCGACAAAAATACCGCCCAGAGCAGGCCGGTGCCAAACTGCGCACCGGCCTGCGTGTAAGTGGCAATCCCGGACGGGTCATCGTCGGCCGCACCGGTGATGACGCCGGGGCCGACATGGCGCAGGAAGGAGGGAATTTTAAGATTCATTTAAAATACACCTTTCGTGGTGAGGCGACGCTGCCATCATCCCCTAACCCGCCCGCCAAAGGAACTCCGCCATGCCCGCCCCTGACCTGTGTACCGAAGAAGAAATCGTCCAGCTGGTCTATGGCTTTTACGACGCGGTGCGCGCCGACGCGGTGCTCGGGCCGATCTTCAACCAGCATGTGAGGAACTGGGACACGCACCTGCCGGTGATGGTCGATTTCTGGTCATCGGCGCTGCGCGGAACGGCGCGTTTCAAGGGCTCGCCGATGCCCAAGCATGCGGCGCTGCCCGGTTTGAGCGTTGAGCTGTTCCAGCACTGGCTGGCGCTGTTTCGCCAAACCACCGCCGCGCTGCCGAATGCGGCGCTCGCCGACAAGGCCAACGAGCTGGCCAAGCGCATCGCCCAGAGCCTGTGGTACGGCTACCAGATGAGCCAGGCGGGCGACAAACCAGCCCACGCCCACGGCTGAGGCCGTCGCTACAGAATCAGCAGCGCCCGGAAGTCATTCACATTCGTGTGCGTCGGCCCGGTGATGACCAGATCGCCCAGCGGCTCAAAGTAGCCATAGGCGTCGTTGCGATCCAGGCAGTCGGCCAGCTGCAGGCCCAGCGCAGCGGCCCGCTGCAAGCTGTCCGGCGCGACAAAAGCGCCCGCGTTGTCTTCGACGCCGTCGATGCCATCGGTGTCGGCGGCCAGCGCATAAACGCCCGGCTGGCCCTGCAGCGCCAGCGCCAGCCCCATGCAGAATTCTCCGGCGCGCCCGCCGCGCCCGCGTGCTGTGCCAGGCGCCTGCGGGCGAATCGTCACCGTGGTTTCGCCGCCGCTCAGGATCACGCAGGGCTTTTCAAACGGCTGGTTTCTCAAAGCCACGGCGCGGGCCAGCGCGGCGTGGACTTTGCCGACTTCGCGCGATTCGCCTTCCATCTCGTCGCTCAGAATGTAGGCGGGCAGACCGGCCAGGCGGGCGGCTTCGGCGGCGGCCTCCAGGCTTTGCTGCGGCGTGGCAATCAAATGGACTTGGTGGCCGTCAAAGCGGGGATCGCCGGGCTTGGGCGTTTCGAGTGCGCCTTGCGCCAGTTGCTCGCGGATGGCTTCGGGCACTTCGATGCCGTAGCGCTGCAAAATCGCCAGCGCCTCCGCGCAGGTACTGGCATCAAGCACCGTCGGGCCACTGGCAATCAGCGAGGGATCGTCGCCGGGCACGTCGCTGATCGTCAGCGTGACGACGCGGGCCGGAGCGCAGGCAGCGGCCAGGCGCCCGCCCTTGATGCCCGAAAGGTGTTTGCGCACGCAGTTGATCTCGGCAATGCTGGCGCCGCTGTTTAACAGCGCCCGGTTGACGGCTTGTTTGTCCTGCAGCGTCAAGCCCTCGGCGGGCAGCGTGAGCAGCGCCGAGCCGCCGCCGGAAATCAGGCACAGCACCAGATCGTTTTCATTCAGCCCCTGCACCCGCGCCAAAATGCGCTGCGCCGCCGCCAGCCCGGCCGCGTCGGGCACCGGGTGCCCGGCTTCGACCACTTCAATGCGCTGCGCCAGCCCGGCGGGCCGGGGCGGAATGTGGCCGTAGCGGGTGACGACCAGCCCTTCAAGCGGCGCGTCCTGCGGCCACAGCGCCTCGACCGCCTGCGCCATCGCGCCGCCCGCCTTGCCCGCGCCAATGACGATGGTGCGCCCGCCGCTCTCAGGTGTGGGCGGCGGCGGCAGGTAGCGGGCGGTGTTGGCCAGCGGCAAAGCGCGGGTCACGGCCGCCTGGTACAGCGCTTCGAGAAACTCACGCGGCTGCGTGCCGGGGTCGGGC
>JAPLPS010000125.1 GCA_026400075.1 Polaromonas sp. | reverse complement strand
GTGCGCGAGACGTAATACTGGCTCTTGGTGCGGCCCTCAATGTTGAGCGAATCGACGCCGATTTTGACCAGCCGCTCAACGTGCTCGACGGCGCGCAAGTCCTTGCTGTTCATGATGTAGGTGCCGTGCTCGTCTTCCATGATGGGCATCAGCTGGCCGGGGCGCTCTTTTTCTTCCAATAAATAAACCTGATCGGCCAGCGGATGCCGCACGCCGCCGCCGCAAGCGGCAAAACCCTGTTCGGCTTCCTGTTGCGCCTGGGCAAAGCTGAAATCGCCTTCGAGCTTGAGCGGCTGGACTTCGCCGGAGTCGGTTTTGTCGGTGGCGGCGCTGGTTTTGTAGTCCCAGCGGCAGGCGTTGGTGCAGGTGCCTTGATTTGAGTCGCGGCGGTTGAAATAGCCCGACAGCAGGCAGCGGCCCGAGTAGGCAATGCACAGCGCGCCATGCACAAACACTTCGAGCTCAATGTCCGGGCATTCCTGGCGGATTTTTTCAATCTCGTCCAGGCTCAGCTCGCGCGACAGGATGATGCGCGCCACGCCCATTTTTTGCCAGAATTTCACCGCCGCCCAGTTCACCGTGTTGGCCTGCACCGACAGGTGAATCGCCACTTCGGGCCATTTCTCCCGCACCATCATGATCAGGCCGGGGTCGGCCATGATGAGGGCGTCGGGTTTCATCGCAATCACCGGCTCGATGTCGCGCAGGTAGGTGCGCACCTTGTCGTTGTGCGGCAGCAGGTTGCTGGTGACAAAAAATTTCTTGCCGCGTGCGTGGGCTTCTTCGATGCCGGTCTGGATGTGCTCCAGGCGGAATTCGTTGTTGCGCGCGCGCAGCGAGTAGCGCGGCTGGCCCGCGTACACCGCGTCGGCGCCAAAGTCGTAGGCGGCGCGCATCTTGTCGAGCGAGCCGGCGGGCAGGAGGAGTTCGGGTATCTTGATCGTCATGCCTCGATTGTCCCTTGTCGCGGGCTGGTTTTTCTTTTGTGCATCGGCAGTTGCTGGCGGCCTGAATCTGAACGACAATTTTTGGATGATTCACCATACGACTGCTTTCCACGGCACCGGGGCGCGCATTGACCGCCTGCATCCGGCAAAAATCTTTTTTCGGAACCGGCGTGTGGCTGCGCTTTTGGGCTGGGGTGTTTCATTCACCATCGCTGCATGACCCGGCAGCTTTTGGTGGCCGGGGGCGGCATCGGCGGGCTGGCGGCGGCGCTGGCGGCTTCGCGGGCGGGCTGGGATGTGCGGCTGTACGAGCGGGCGCCGGTCTTTGCCGAGGTCGGCGCGGGCGTTCAGCTAGGCCCCAACGCGGTGCGGCTGCTGCACGGCTGGGGGCTGGAAGACGAGCTGGCGCGGCTGGCTGCGTTTCCCGAGCGGCTGCAGGTGCGCGATGCCGTCTCAGGCGCTGAACTGGGCGTGTTGCCGCTGGGCAAGCAGGCGCTGGACAAATACGGCGCGCCCTATGCCACCATTCACCGCGCCGATCTGCACGGCCTGCTGTTGCGGGCCGTGAAGGGGCGCGAGAACCTGTGGCTCAAGCTCAACACCAGCTTGTCCAGCTACCACGACAGCGGGCGGGAAATCACGCTCAAGACCACCGAGCGCCTGACGGTCGGCCGCCTGGATGGCGCACACGGCTGATGCTCGGCGACGGCCCGCCGCGTGTCAGCGGCCATCTGGCTTACCGGGCGATGCTGCCGCAGGCCAGCCTGCCGGGGCCGCTGCGCAGCCAGCAGGTGACGGCCTGGCTGGGGCCGAAACTGCATGCGGTGCAGTACCCGGTGCGCGGCGGCGAGTGGCTCAATCTGGTCGTCATTGTGCAGGGGCCAGCGCCGCACGATTTGCAGAATTGGGACCATCAGGCCAATGGCGCTGATCTGCAGGCCGCCACCCAGCTGCTCTGCGCCCCACTGTGCAGGCTGATTGACGCGGTGACGGCCAGCGCCAGCCCGGCCAGGCCCGCCTGGCGCCTGTGGCCGCTGTGCGACCGCCCGCCGATTAGCGGCGCGCGCCAGCAGGCCCAGGGCCGCGTCGCCCTGCTCGGCGATGCCGCGCACCCGATGCGGCCCTATCTGGCGCAGGGCGCGGGCATGGCGATTGAAGACGCGGCCGCGCTCGGTTCGGTGCTGGCTCAACAGCGGGATCCGGCCTTTGATGTGCCTGCGCTGCTGCAGCGCTACGCGCTGAACCGCTGGCAGCGCAACGCCCAGGTACAGGCCCGCTCCGAGCGCAACGGCCAGCTGTTTCACGCCCAGGGGCCGCTGCGCTGGGGCCGCGACGCGGGCATGAAGCTGCTCGGCGAAAAGGTGATGGACTTGCCCTGGCTGTACGGTTACGGCGCCTGAACTTGAAGGACGGGCTGGGGCACAATTTGCCCCTTCGGCATTGGACCGTTTGATTCAATCTTCAGAGACAAGGCAAAAAAATGAATTCCCACAATCCAGAAAACGGCAAAGTCGCCCTCGTCACCGGCGCAGGCAGCGGCATTGGCCGGGCGGTGGCGCTGGCTTTTTTGCGCGCAGGCTATAGCGTGGTGCTGGTCGGGCGCCGCAGCGAGCCGCTGCTGGCCGTCGCCAGCGAGTCCGGCACCGAGCGCGCCCTGCCGGTGCCGACCGATGTCAGCCAGCCCGCGTCGGTCGATGCGCTGTTTGCGACGATCACGGAAAAGTTCGGCCGCCTCGACGTGCTGTTTAACAACGCGGGCGTCAGCTCGCTGCAGACGCAGTTTGAAGACCTCAGTTTTGCCCAGTGGCAAAACGTCGTCGATATCAACCTGACCGGTTCTTTCTTGTGCGCGCAGGGCGCTTTCCGGCTGATGAAGGCGCAGCTGCCCCAAGGCGGGCGCATCATCAACAACGGCTCGATTTCGGCCCATTCGCCCCGGCCCAACTCGGCGCCCTACACGGCGACCAAGCACGCGATCACCGGGCTGACCAAGTCGATTGGGCTCGATGGCCGCAAGTACAACATCGCCTGCGGGCAGATTGATATCGGCAATGCGCTGACGGAACTCTCGGCGCGCATGGCCAAGGGCGTGCCGCAAGCCAATGGCCAGATCGCCATCGAGCCGATGATGAACGTCAGCGAGGTGGCTGACGCGGTGCTGCACATGGCCGCGCTGCCGCTTTCGACCAACGTGCAGTCGATGACCATCATGGCCACGGCGATGCCGTTTGTCGGGCGCGGCTGAGCGCCGCTACGGCTCAGTAGGTTTCCAGCGTCAGATGCACCACGGTCTGGTTCAGCAGCACATAGGCCACTTCGCCAAAAGTCATCGGGCCGGTGACATGACCGGTGCGCTTGCCCTCCAGCTCGGAGTACAGGTAGTTCAGCACGCAGTTGCAGGAGAAACCGGCTTTTTCCGGCAAGTCCTCAATTGCGTGGCCGAAGGCGGCTTCATAGCTGCCGGTAAAAGGCTTGGCCAGCCGGTAAGCCACATGCGGAAACACCGGGCCGTAAAACTGCACGTTGTCCTTGGCCGCGTCCACCGCCTTGAGGCTGACGTTGATCATCGCGCCGCTGTAGTCGGCCACCAGCGGCAGGCGGGTGTCGTGCTTGATGCTGGTCAGGTATTTGGCCAGCGAGGTCACTTCGCCGTTGACCCGGCAGGTCGAGGCTTCAAAGCCGCTGCTGTCAAACTCGATCAGGTCACCATCGCCCTGCGTGAACAGGTTGACGATGCTGACCTGGGCGCTGACGTTGTCCGGCAGCGGCACATGGATGACGACGGCCTGGTTTTCCTGCAGCGCGCCGCTGCGCCCGTCGCGCACCTTGGGGCTGCGCTTGCCCATGTCGTCAAGGTGGATGCCCGAAATCCAGCCGACCAGCGGCTTCATGAACATCTCCTCGTACATCGAGGCATGCTGGGCGTATTCAAAATGCACTTCGGAAAAGGCTGGCAGGATGATCAGGCTGAAACCGTTGGCGGGCGCCTCCATGCACACCTGCGACAGCGAGGCCGCGTCATAGTGCCGGATCGTCGGCTTGAGATCCGGGTGAAACGACAGCGGCGTGACGAACAGCTTGTCGCGCGTGGTGACGCCGCCGTCCTGGCTCATGAAATAGGGAATCGTGCCGCCTATCCAGTTGCCGTCGGGCAGCGCGGCCAGCACGTCTTCGTCGCCCGCAATCGCCAGCGTGGCGCCGCTGCGGATCATTTCGGCGGTGGCATCCGGTGTGAGCAGTAGCTGTTGCAACGTGTTCATACGGACTCCGTTTGTGACAGTTCTTTGAACTGGTTCAATTCATAACCCAGGCTGCGCTGGTTGCGCTCGACATACTTGTGCAGCTCGCGCAGCTTGAGCCGCTTGACCTCGTCGTTTTGCTGCAGGCTGACCTGCTGGCGCAGCTTGGTCAGAATCAGCTGCAGGCTCAAGGTCTTGATGTGGATATTGATCGCGCCGGTGATCAAGTGTTCCCAGATCGGGTCTTCCACATCGGGCACATTGCTGGCATTGGCCGAGGCTTGCTGGGCGGTCGGGGAGGCGCTGGACGGGTCAACTTTCTTGGTCGGGGTGTATTCAAATTTCACATGGCCATTGTCCAGCGCGTGCTTGAATTTCCACAGCTCGGTGAATTGGAGATTCATGATGTCGCAGATGGTGTGCATTTCCATGCCTTCAGCCAGGCAGATGAAAATCTGGCGCGACAGCCGGTTCGAAAACGGCAGGCCCGGCTGGCCGAACCAGGGCAGGTCAAAATGGCGCTCGTCGAGCACATCGGTGGTGTGAATCTGGCAGCTAAAGTTCATGCAGTTGAGGTGACGCCACTGCATCTCCGGGCCGCTGGCGGGCGTTTCCGTGAAGGGCTCCACCGGACTGAAATTGAACCAGCTGCGTTTTTTCTCGACATTGGGCCGGGGCTGTCGGGTAATCCACACATGGACAATCGTCGCGACTTCATCGACGCGGTACTGAACGGCACGCCACGGATGGGCAATACCGGCGGCCTGCACCAGGTAATCCGCAATTGAAAATGCCTGAACTTCTTTCATCAGTTTGCGCGTGAAACCCCGGCTTGAAGGCCGGGGAGGTAGAGCGCGGGATGCGAAGCATTCCCCTGCTTTGGTGGCGTACCTGTCGCGTCCATTTTTGCCACCAGTTGATAACCGTATCCATCGCCGCGCTGCACGACGGTGCAATAGCGGTGGGATACACCTTGAACCAAACCGCTGCTGGTCTGGATGTTGAAATTGCCGCTGGCGCGAACCGCCACCCGCCCGGTGTAGCTACCGGTCTTTTTTCCTTTGGTGACTTCGGCTTTCACCATGTCGCCCGTCTGAAAGCCCTGAATGCTTTTTGAACGGGTCAGGTAGCCGCGCACGCAGCCATATTTGTCCAGCCGGGTGCGCTGGTAACTGCCGCGCCCCATCGTCTTGATGCACAGGGTCGGCTTGTGCCAGTCAGTGATGCTGCCCAGCTCCCCCACGCAAGCGGAATCAAGCGCATGGGTCTTGGGAATGTTGAACTGGCTTCGGTTGAATTTGGTTCTGCCACCGGATGCGGTTTCAACCGCCAAGCCTGTCGTTTTGAGGGCATTGACCAAGGCCCAACGGGTCGAATTCACCGCTGCGGCATCGTTGAGGGGCCGTTTGGCCTGCCCCAAAATGCGTTTGAGCAACTCTGGCTTCCTGGCCAGAAACACCTCAACGGGCAATGCGCCTTTTTTCTGGTTGCAACACTGGCAAGCCAGCGTCAGATTGCTGATGCGGTCTGAGCCACTTTTCGACTTGGGGTGGATGTGCTCAATTTGCAGGGGCACGTTTTTAGCGCCGCAGTAGGCGCAAGTCCGGCCCCATTTCTCAAGCAGGTACTCGCGCACCTCGTAACCTGCAAGCGTTCCTTCCTGGTACTGTGCGCCTTCAATTTCCGGATTCTCCAGTGCCTGCATGTCAAAGCGAACCAGTTCGGTGCTGATGCTTGACACCGGAGCGAGGCGCTGCAGACGAGTGACCCATGCCAGCGTCGTATCAACCCGGTGTTGCAGGCTGGGCGCCAGCCAGCCTGGTCTTTTGTTGCCCCGGTTCAGGAAGCGGGGCGCACGGTAGCGAAGTTTGCTGCGCCGCAGCCTGCGGTGCCCGCGCCGTGCGGTGAGAGCTTCGCTGATCTGTTTGCCCCGATGCACCAGCTCAAACAGGTTGACCACGGCCACGCCGTTCTGGGCGGTTTCCCGCACCAGAGCCATGCCGGTGGTTTTGCTGCCCGGATCAAGTTTGACGCGCAGCGCCTGAAACTCGCACTCCTCGGCGTCCAGGTCAACGATGCGAATCGTGAATGGCATGACCTTGTGGACGCGCCCCCGCCCGCGTGCCAGCAGCAGTCTGGCACGCTTCTCGGCACACGGCATCAGGGGCCTGCCGCTTCGATCCACAACAAACACCGCCATTTCAAATCCTTCTGCCCTTACGGGCCTTGTGACGCAAGCCTTTCGGCCAATCTCCCCTCGGGAATGTCAGCAACCGGCTCCTGCTTTTGAGAGCAGCGACTAAAATCTTAGCCCCTTTACCTTTGGGCGGCATGATTCACAAGCCTTGCAGAGCAGCAAACTGAGGAAGCATTTGCTGGTGCGTCTTGACGACCTGTTACTAACGTAGCGGGTTGTTTACCGCTTTCCCTGCTTCAACCTAACTCTTTGTCTTTCGACTCCAGGCTCCGGCCTTTAGGCCGGGGTAGTTGACCACCAGTCTCCTAAAACTTCACATAGGCCGACTCCGTTGCACTTCCCATGAAGCGCAAGGCTGGAACGGCGAAACCATCTGGCCTGCGGCCCCCCGGCCAGCAGGTTTATCTTTCTTGGAGCCGCTTTAGAAGAAACCCAGCGCGTTCGGGCTGTAGCTGACCAGCAGGTTCTTGGTCTGCTGGTAGTGATCCAGCATGACATTGTGGGTTTCGCGGCCGATGCCCGATTCCTTGTAGCCGCCGAACGTGGCGTGCGCGGGGTAGGCGTGGTAGCAGTTCGTCCACACGCGGCCTGCCTGAATGGCGCGGCCCATGCGGTAAGCAACGCTGCCGTTGCGCGTCCAGACGCCAGCGCCCAGACCGTAAGGCGTGTCGTTGGCGATTTCGAGGGCTTCGGCTTCGTCCTTGAACGTCGTCACGGCCAGCACCGGGCCGAAGATTTCTTCCTGGAAAATGCGCATCTTGTTGTGGCCCTTGAACAGCGTCGGCTGGATGTAGTAGCCGCCTGCCAGGTCGCCTTCGAGTTCAGCGCGGGCGCCGCCTGCCAGCAGTTCTGCGCCTTCTTCCTTGCCGATGGTCAGGTAGGCTTCGATTTTCTTCATCTGCTCGGACGAGGCTTGCGCGCCCATCATGCAGTCGGTGTCCAGCGGGCTGCCTTGCTTGATCGCGGCAACGCGCTCCAGGACGCGGGCGATGAACTTGTCGTAAATCGATTCCTGGATCAAGGCGCGGCTTGGGCAGGTGCAGACCTCGCCCTGGTTGAACGCAAACAGCACCATGCCTTCAATCGCCTTGTCAAAGAACGCATCGTCCGCGTCGGCGATGTCGGCAAAGAAGATGTTGGGCGACTTGCCGCCGAGTTCCAGCGTGGCCGGAATCAGATTCGTCGCTGCAGCCTGCGCAATCACGCGGCCGGTGGCGGTCGAGCCGGTGAAGGCGATCTTGGCGATGCGCTTGCTGGTGGCCAGCGGCATACCGGCTTCGCGGCCAAAACCGTTGACGATATTCAGCACGCCAGCGGGCAGCAAGTCGGCAATCAGCTCGACCAGGATCAGGATCGAAATCGGCGTCGATTCAGCGGGTTTCAGCACCACGCAGTTACCGGCAGCAATCGCTGGAGCCAGCTTCCAGGCCGCCATCAGAATCGGGAAGTTCCACGGAATGATCTGGCCGACCACGCCCAAAGGCTCGTGGAAGTGGTAAGCGATGGTGTCGCCGTCGATCTCGGACAGCGAGCCTTCCTGGGCGCGCAGGCAGCCAGCGAAATAGCGGAAATGGTCAGCGGTCAGCGGGATGTCGGCGTTCAGCGTTTCGCGGATCGCCTTGCCGTTATCGACGGTTTCGGCGTAGGCGATTTTTTCCAGGTTTTGCTCGATGCGGTCGGCGATTTTCAGCAGCACATTGGCGCGCTCGGCGGCCGGTGTCTTGCCCCAGGCGGGCGCGGCGGCGTGGGCGGCGTCCAGCGCCAGCTCGATGTCGGCGGCGGTGGAGCGGGCCGCTTGCGTGTAGCTCAGGCCGGTGATCGGGGTGATAACGTCAAAATACGCGCCACCGACAGGAGCGACAAACTTGCCGCCGATGAAGTTGTCATACTGGGCTTTGTACTCGATAGGGGCACCGGCGGCGCCGGGAAGTGCATAGATCATTGTTGTCTCCGAGGGGTGAAGGAATAGCGATGAACCCATCCAGCGGAAAAATGCTGAAGAGCCTCGCATAAGCCCTTCTGTTTGCACAAGCCATGCCAGCAACGGCGGCCCGCCTGGGGCTTGGTGCTTACCCTGATTTGAGCATCGAATAAACCCCGCAATCTGCCCGGTTCAGCGGTGGCGCCGGGGTGTTGGGCGCCGCGCTGTCACTGGGGGTTGAACAGCCTGTGCCAAAACGGAACAGTGAATAGCGGCGCCCTGGCGCTGCGCTTCAGGCCAGGCGGCCGAGCAGCAGGTATTCCATCAGCGCCTTTTGCACATGCATGCGGTTTTCGGCCTCGTCCCAGACGACGGACTGCGGGCCGTCGATGACTTCGGCTTCGACTTCCTCGCCCCGGTGCGCGGGCAGGCAGTGCATGAACAGCGCGTCGGGCTTGGCCTCGCGCATCATCTCGCAGTCCACGCACCATTTGGCGAAGGCTTTTTTGCGCACCTCGTTTTCGGCTTCGTAGCCCATGCTAGTCCAGACGTCGGTGGTGACCAGATCGGCACCGGCGCAGGCCTGCATCGGGTCGCTGAACAGCTGGTAGCTGCTGGCCGAGCGGGTGCCCGCGATGGCCTGATCCACCTCGTAGCCGCCGGGCGTGCTCAAGTGAACCTTGAAAAGCGCTCGATCTTGGACTGCTCAAAGGTGCGGATCATCACCAGATCGACCATGCGGCTGATGACTTTGGCGCTGTCTTCAATCGGCTCGGCGCGGCCCAGCTGGCTGCCTTCGGTGGTCAGGTTGACGACGGTGCCGCCAAGCTGGTACATCCCGGCCTCAAAGCTGACGCGGGTGCGCGTCGAGGCTTTTTCAAAAATCATCACCATCGTGCGGTCGGCCAGCGGCTGGTGTTTTTCGTAGGCCTTGAATTTTTTCTTGATCAGCGCGGCGCGCTCGAACAGGTAGGCGTAATCGTCGGCGTTCAGGTCGCTGAACTGCAGGTAATGCTTGACCGGGTTGGGGGCGGGGCTCATGCTGCTGCGCCTTCCTGCAGGAACTGCTTGATCAAGGGGCACAAAATGGCGACGGCTTCATCGGCTTCTGCGATGTTCATGATAAGCGAGGGCACCATGCGCACCACCGAGTCGGCGGTGACGCTGAGCAGCAGGCCGTTTTCGGCAGCGCGGCCAAGCAGCACGCCGCAGGGCCGATCCAGCTCGATGCCAATCATCAGACCGCGTCCGCGCACTTCCTTGAAGCCGCTCACGTCGGCCAGTTCACGCGTCAAGGCGGCGCGCAGGTGCTCGCCGACGGCAGCGGCGTTGGCCAGCAGGCCGTCTTCTTCCATGATGCGGATGGTTTCGACGCCTGCGCGCATGGACAGCGGGTTGCCGCCAAAGGTCGAGCCGTGGTTGCCGGGAGCAAAGATGTGGGCCGCTTTCGGGCCTGCGACCACCGCGCCAATCGGCACGCCCGAGCCCAGGCCCTTGGCCAGCGGCATCACGTCCGGCACGATACCGGCCCACTGGTGCGCAAACCATTTGCCGGTGCGGCCCATGCCGCATTGCACCTCGTCGATCATCAGGAGCCAGTCGCGCTCGTCGCACAGCGCGCGCACGTCGCGCAGGTAGTCGTCAGTCATGCTGTGAATGCCGCCTTCGCCCTGGATGGCTTCAAAGAACACGGCGACGACGTTCGGGTTGCCTTCGGTGGCGGCTTTCAGCGCGTCCACATTGTTGATCGGCACGCGGATAAAGCCTTCGACCAGCGGGCCAAAGCCTTCCTGAACCTTGACGTTGCCGGTGGCGCTGAGGGTGGCGATGCTGCGGCCATGAAAGGCTTTTTCATAGACGACGATTTCCGGGCGCTCAATGCCCTTGTCGTGGCCGAATTTGCGCGCCAGCTTGAGTGCGGCTTCGTTGGCTTCGAGGCCGGTGGAGCAGAAAAAGACGTTTTCCATGCCGGACAGCGCGACCAGCTTGGCGGCCAGCGCTTCCTGCAGCGGCACATGGTAGTAATTTGACGAGTGAATCAGCTTGCCGATCTGCTCTTGCAGCGCGGGCACCAGCTGGGGGTGGTTGTGGCCCAGCGTGTTGACGGCGATGCCGCCGAGCGCGTCCAGATAAGATTTGCCGTTCACGTCCCAGACGCGGCAGCCCTGACCATGCGAGAGCGCTATCGGCAGGCGGCCGTAAGTGTTCATTACGTGGGGCGAGGCGGCTTCGATGTGGGGGGGCAGGGCAGCGGTCATGGTCAAACTCCGGGGCAGTGGCTAACAACAAAAAAGGCCGCATGAAAAGGGCTGCGGGCCTGCAATGATTTTAGGCGCAGACTTTGACGCTTTTGATGACGGTGCTGCATCACTGTGGTGTACTCGCTGCAGCGCCCGGCACGCGGGATTGCGCCGCAAGCAGGTGCCTGAGTCTTATATAAGATAGAATACTTTTGCGCTGCAGCATGGGGCTTATCCTTGTCCCTGGCACCCCTAAAAAACCCTCCATCAGATGGTCTCCAACTCCGCAAAAGAAGTCTTCATTCAGGGCATCACCCAAGACGGCAAAACCTTCCGTCCCAGCGACTGGGCCGACCGGCTGTCCGGCGTGATGAGTCAGTTTCGCCCCGGCGGGCCGCAGCCCGGCAGCCACCTGACCTATTCGCCCTGGTGTTTCCCCACCGTCATCAACGGCATCAAATGCGTCGTGGTTAATGCCGAGTTGCGCGACGCCGAACCGATGGCCTGGGATTTCGCGCTCAACTTCGCCAAGGACAACAACCTGCAAATCGCCGAGGCCTGCCTGTTGCCCGACGCGCTCTGACCTTGCAGTTCGAACCCAAACGCCCATAAAAAAACCGCCCGAAGGCGGTTTTTTTAATTTTGCTGCAGCGCACCCTGCGAAACGGCGAACAGTTTTTGCTTGAGAAAAACTGTCCGGGCGATTTGCCTAAACGAGTTAGGCGGTTTGCAGTGCCAGGGCCTTGACCTTGGCGGACAGGCGGCTCTTGTCGCGCGCTGCCTTGTTTTTGTGGAAGATGCCCTTGTCAGCAATCATGTCCACAACGCTTTGCGCTTTGGCAAAGAGTTCGGCTGCTTTGGTCTTGTCGCCGCTCAGAACGGCTTTTTCGACGTTTTTCACAGCGGTGCGGTACTTCGAACGCAGCGAGGTGTTCGCAGCATTCAGCTTGGTGTCCTGGCGGACGCGCTTGCGGCCGGAGGCGAGACGGGGGTTCTTTTTCTTGGGTTTGGTAGCCATATATAAATTCCTTTAATCCGGGGAGGAGTCTGCGGATGTTGCAGCAAAGCCCGCGATTATACGACGGATGCTGGCAATCATTTGGCGCGTTTTTTTCAAACCGGTGGCGCCAGCGCATAAACTCTTGTCGTGTCACTTTTTAAATCCGCCTCCACCGTTTCGCTGTTCACCCTGCTGTCGCGCGTCACCGGGCTGGCGCGCGAGCTCTTGATTGCTGCGAGCTTTGGCGCCAGCGCCATGACCGATGCCTTCAATGTAGCGTTCCGAATTCCCAACCTGTTTCGGCGCCTGTTTGCCGAGGGCGCTTTCAGCCAGGCTTTTGTGCCGGTGCTGGCCGCCAGCAAGGCCAAAAACGGCGAAACCGCCACCCATTTGCTGATCAGCCAGGTGGCCACGCTGCTGAGCTGGGCGCTGCTGCTGACCTGTGTCATTGGCGTGCTGGCCGCGCCGCTGCTGGTCTGGGCGATGGCCAGCGGCCTGCAGCAGGAGCCCGAGGGCTACGCGGCGGCGGTGGTGATGACGCGCTGGATGTTTCCCTATCTCGGCTTTATGTCGATGGTGGCGCTGTCCTCGGGCGTGCTCAACACCTGGCGGCATTTTGCCGTGCCAGCGGCCACGCCGGTGCTGCTGAACCTGTCGATGATTGGCGCTGCCTGGTTCGGCGTGCCCTGGTTTCGCACGCTCGGCATAGAGCCGGTCTATGCGCTGAGCGCGGGCGTGATGCTGGGCGGGATGCTGCAGCTGGGCGTGCAGATCCCGGCGCTCAAGCGGCTCGACCTGCTGCCAAAAATCGGCATGAGCTGGGCGGCCGTCCAGCAGGCTTGGGCGGATCCGGCGACCAAAAGCATCGCCCGGCTGATGGTGCCAGCGCTGCTGGGCGTCAGCGTGGCGCAAATCTCGCTGCTGATCAACACGCAGATCGCCTCGCACCTGGCGCCCGGCAGCGTCAGCTGGCTGACTTACGCCGACCGGCTGATGGAGTTTCCCACCGCGATGCTGGGCGTGGCCATCGGCGTGGTGCTGACGCCGCAACTGGCGGCGGCCAGGGGCGCGGGCGACGCGGCCAAATACTCGGCCATGCTCGACTGGGGCCTGCGCATCGTCGTGCTGCTGAGCCTGCCCAGCGCGGTGGCGCTGCTGACCTTTGGTGAGCCGCTGGTCGCGACGCTCTACCACTACGGCGCCTTTACCGCTAAAGACGTGCAGCAGACCACCAGCGCCCTGATGGGCTACGGCGCGGGCCTGCTCGGGCTGGTCGCCATCAAGGTGCTGGCGCCCGGTTTTTACGCCAGCCAGGACATCAAGACGCCGGTGAAGATCGCCGTGATGGTGCTGGTCATCACCCAGTTTCTCAATTTGCTGCTGGTGCCGTATTTCCAGCATGCCGGGCTGGCGCTGGCGATTGGCATTGGCGCGCTGATCAATGCGCTGTTTTTGCTCGTCGGCCTGATCAAGCGCGGCAGCTACAGCCCGGCGCCCGGCTGGCTGCTGTTTGGGCTGCAGGTGTTTGCCGCCAGCGCGCTGCTCGCCGTGTTCCTGCTCTGGGCTGCTGCGGCGCTTAGCTGGACGGAGCTGAGGGCCGTGTATTTCCAGCGCATCGGGCTGATGGCCCTGGTGCTAAGCGTCTCGGCGGCCATTTATTTTGGGGTGTTGTGGGTGGCCGGGCTCAAGCTGCGCGAGTTGCTGCGCCGCTGAGTGACTGCCGGGTCAGCGATGCGGGTTTGATCCAGCACACATGGTAAAGATTTCCCGCTTCACAACGGGCACTGGTTTGTGAGAAAGTAGTCCTATGCAAATAAATTTCGCCGTACCGTCTCCGTTGCAGTATTTTTCCAGTCTGGTGCAAAGCGATGCGCATTTTCCGTTGCTGGAAGCAGCCATCAGCCTGGCGCAAGACGAGTATCCCGACCTGGATGTGGAGCAGGTGCTCGGGGATGTCGATCAGCTGCTGGCGCGCCTCAAGCGCCGCCTGCCTACCGATGCGTCCGAGCTGCAGCGCCTGCGCGCGCTGAACCAGTTCTTCTTTCGCGATCTGGGCTTTGGCGGCAACATTAACGACTACTACGACCCGGACAACAGCTACCTGAACGTGGTGCTGCGCACGCGCCGGGGCATTCCGATCACGCTGGCGGTGCTGTGGCTCGAACTGGCCGTGGGCATGGGGCTGAACGCGCGCGGCGTGGCCTTTCCGGGGCATTTCATGGTCAAGGTGAACCTGCCCAAGGGCCAGGTGGTGATTGACCCGTTCAGCGGCCAGTCGCTGAGCCGCGAGGAGCTGGTCGAGCGGCTGGAGCCGTTCCGGCTCAAAAGCAGCATCGCCGACGAGTTCGAGGTGCCGATGGGCTTGTACCTGCAGTCAGCGCCGCCGCGCGAAATCATCAGCCGGATGCTGCGCAACCTGCAGGAAATTCACAAAACCCAGGAAGACTGGCCGCGCCTGATTGCCGTGCAGGATCGCCTGATCGTGTTGCAGCCCGACGCCTGGCCCGAGTACCGCGACCGGGGGCTGGCCTGGGCCGCGCAGGGCGAAGTCGCGCATGCGGTGGCCGACCTGGAAACCTACCTCGGCCATGCCGAAGACGCGCTCGATCTGAAGGCGATTGCCGGGCGTCTGGCCGAGTTGCGCCGGGTCGGCAGCTAGCCGCCGCGCCAGCGCCACAGCAGCGCCAGCGCGCCCAGGCTGAAGGCCGCGCCCGCGATAAAGGCCGCTGGCGCGCCCAGCTGATCCCATAAAACGCCTGCGACGGTGCTGGCCAGCAGCATCGCCAGCCCGCTCATCAAATTGAAAAAGCCAAACGCCGTGCCGCGCAAATCCGGCGGCGCGGCGTCAGTCACCATCGTCGCCAGCAGGCCTTGCGTCATCGCCATGTGCAGCCCCCACAGCGCAATGCCAACGGCGACCCGGCTCCAGTGGCTGCCAGACGCCAGCACCAGATCGGCGGCAATCAGCACGACCAGCCCCCAGGCCAGCAATTGCGTGTGGCTGACGCGGTCGGACAGCTTGCCAAACGGATAAGCGCCCCCGGCATAGACCATGTTCATGCCTATCAGCACCAGCGGCGTCCAGGCCACCGGCAGGCCGCCCTGCAGCGCCCGCAGCACCAGAAACGCCTCGCTAAAGCGCGCCAGCGTAAACACCGCACTGATGACGACCACGCGCCAGTAAGGCGGGCTCAGGCGCCGCAGGTTGTCACGGCTGATCGGGTTGCGCCGGGCGGCGGGCATCTGCACGGCGGGCGCGGGTTCTTGTACGCCAAACAACAGCAAAGCCACCGCCAACAAGCCCGGAATCACCGCCACCCAGAAAACCGCCCGAAAGTCGTTCGCCCAGAGCAGCATCAGGCCCACCGCCAGCAGCGGCCCGACGAAAGCGCCGACAGTGTCGAGCGCCTGGCGCAGGCCGAACGCCGCGCCGCGCATGCCGGGCGGCGCCAGATCGGCCACCAGCGCATCGCGCGGCGCGCCGCGAATGCCTTTGCCGACGCGGTCGATCAGCCGCGCCGCCAGCACCAGACCGGTGCTGCTGGCCAGCGCAAACAGCGGCTTGGAGGCCGCGCCCAGCCCATAGCCGAGCAGCGCCAGCGGCTTGCGCTTGCCCCAGTAGTCGCTGAGCACGCCGGAAAACACCTTGACGATCAGCGCCGTCGCTTCGGCCGCGCCTTCGATCAGGCCGACCGCCCACATGCTGGTGCCCAGCACCGTGACCATGAAGACCGGCAGCAGGCTGTGGATCATTTCGGAAGAAATGTCCATCAGCTGGCTGACAACGCCCAGCGCCCAGAGGGCGGCGGGCAGGCGGGGCGGGTGGCTGGTGGGTGGGGGCATCGGGCGGGCGCGTCAGTCAGAGTTGCAGGCTGGCGAAATGGGTGTCGTTATAGGCGACGCTGCCCAGCAGTTCCTTGAGCGCCGCATCGTACTGCAGCGTCAAACTGTCCATGACTTCCAGAATGCGTTCGCTGGTGGTCGCTACATCGCGGCGGGCCGTTGTTTTATCCCTGGAATTGAGGGCGCCCTGGTAGAACATCCATTGGGTGCGGGCCAGCGCCAGATTTTCCTTGATGCCCGCAGTGGACACTGGCGCGGCTTCCAGTGCATTCATCGCCAGCACAAATTCAGACTGGGCGGTATCGAGCTGTTTTGACAGTGACGCCGTATCCTGACCGGCCTCAATCAGCATGAACGACTTGGCGATGCGTTGCGACAGCATGCGCTGGCGTCCGGCGATATTGATAATTTTTGCGCTGGACTTGCCGCGTCCTTCCAGTCCATTGGTTAAATGGTTGGCGCTGATCAGCATCTGGTCGGCTGCTTTGTTGATCTCGCCCAGCTTGGCGGAGGCTGGCTTGCCAGCCACCAAGCCGAGCAGACGCTCCGCATCTGCCGAGCCCAACTGGAGCAGCTTCACCATATCTTCAGAAAGCCCGGCGTGGTCAAGCTCCAGCAGATTGACCCTGACGATGTCTTGTGCCGACGCCATCACTTTTTGCGAGCGTTCGGGGAGCACATCAAGCGCCAGCTGTGTGTAAGCCTTGGCAATTCGCTGCGACAGCGCGCGCAGAAGACCGGCATGGTTGATGGCAGTGGAAAGTGCCAGCGGCTGCTGCGCCCATGCCGCGCTGCTAAAACCCGTCACCCCCAGCAAGGCGCCAGACGCGCAGGTTTTCAGGACAAAACGCCGATGAGGTTGAAATGACTGACGATTTGAGAGATTAGAAAACACAATGCACCTCTTTCATAAAAGTTAGAAAGTGCAGTCAAGTGTAGTATTCGTGGGTTTTATATGTATTTCTGCTACTTGATTTTTATAAAATGTTTTATTTATTACAAATTATGTTGATATTTTATGGTGGTTGGGTTACCTATGGGTAGCTATGCGAAATGGTTAAATAGATTACTCTTTGCCAAAAATTAATTTGGTAATTGCAATTAAAACGATGGCAAACATACGCTCCAGCCAGCCCAGAGGTGTCTGCCGGGCCACATATCTGTAATCAACCCGCACGGTCGTCACCTGCTTGGTCGGCTTGTAGAACGGGTTGCGAACGGTGTTCTTCCAGAAATCATCGCCCAGTGGTGGGATGTCGCTGTAGTCGATGCCGCTGTCCGGCATCCTGGCCAGCACGCTGAGTCTGGCTGCTGTCACGAATCTGCAGCTACTGCTGATTATCGGCATCGTCCAGATGGCCTTTCGCCGGTCGCTGCGTCAAGGGGCGGCGTACAGCGTGCCGTGGAATTCAACTTGCCAGAAGACAGGATAGGCGTTGATGCTGTGGTGGCTAATTTTGTAATGCCAGAGCTGACCTTTTAAAATAGTCAACTTTGCCATTAGCTATTTACTAACCTTTTCATAAGAAAAGTCATAATGAATACTAACCTTTTCATAAGAAAAGTCATAATGAAGCATACTGGCACTCGGGTTGCAAAAAGAAAGACTTCACCAGTTTTGGTAATTTCTGAATGCGGCGCAATGCACCGAGTGCCAGCCGCTTCATTTCGTCCTTTGATTGCACCAGTTGCCTGGCCACTTGCCGCTTGACATGCGCCCAGACCTGTTCGTCAGGGTTCAGATGCGGCGAGTACGGCGGCAGGTAAAACAGCTTGAGGCGCCCTTGCTGGGCTTGAACGAATTCCTGAATCAGTTTGGCTTTGTGAATCGGATGGCCATCGACAATGAGAAAAACGGGCGCCTGGGCGCCAACGAGCAGGCGCTGGAGGAACTCCCGAAAAACCTCTGCATTGACGCTGCCTTCATGCAGCATGAAGCGAAAGTCTCCGCGTGCGCACACTGCCGAGATCATGTTGAGCGAAAAGCGCCGTCCGGTGACTTCTATGACTGGCGTTTGTCCCACCGGTGCCCAGGTTGTGCCCACATGGCAGTCCGAGCGCATGCCCGACTCATCACCAAAATAGATCGTTGCACCCAGCGCCTTGGCTTCGGCGCGAATAGCCGGGTAGGTCTGGCCCTCCCAGCGCTGCACCTGTGCTGCATCCTGCTGCCAGGCCTGGTACAGCGGCTTTTGCGCCGAGAACCCCAACTGTTTCATCGCCCGGCTGACCGAGCCCAGCGCCAGCTTTTTGCCCAACTCACGCTCAATCAAGGCCTTGATCAGCGACAAAGTCCACAGGCCAAAGGCAAACTTGAACTGCAGCGGCGTATTGTCTTTGACTGCTTGCGCCAGCCAGCACATGTCATCGGCACTGAGCTTGGGCGGGCGCCCGCAAATCGGCTTGGCCAGCAAGGCCTTCTGGCCTCCATTGGAAAAATCAGCCAGCCAGCGAAACACAGTGCGCACGTTGACCCCATACGCCTTCGCAACACTCGTTGCGCTCTGCCCCTGATGAACCGCCTTGACTGCTTGCTGGCGCATCACCTCCAGCACAGCGTGATCATGTTTGCGCGCGTCTGATGTTCTTTTGCATTTCATTGGCGTATTATGGCAATACTTTTTGAAAGGTTAGTAA
>JAPLPS010000217.1 GCA_026400075.1 Polaromonas sp. | reverse complement strand
GATCCTGCGTCATCTCGGCCTGGCGTCGCGCTTCGTTTCCGGCTATCTGATCCAGTTGACCGCAGACGTCAAGTCGCTCGACGGCCCTTCCGGCCCGGAGAAGGATTTCACCGACCTGCACGCGTGGTGCGAAGTGTTTCTGCCCGGCGCGGGCTGGGTCGGCCTCGACCCCACTTCCGGCCTGATGGCCGGCGAAGGCCACATTCCGCTGGCCTGCACGCCCGAGCCAACCAGCGCCGCGCCGATTGAAGGTGGCATGGACAAGTGCGAAGTCGAATTCGAGCACCACATGGCGGTGCAGCGCATTTTTGAATCCCCCCGCGTGACCAAGCCTTACACCGAAGAGCAATGGCAGGCCGTTCTCGCCCTCGGCGAAGCGGTGGACAAAGACCTGGTCGAAGGCGACGTGCGCCTGACGATGGGCGGCGAGCCGACGTTTGTCGCCACCACCGACCGCGACGCGGCTGAGTGGAACATCGACGCCCTCGGCCCGACGAAGCGCGGCTACGCCACCGAGCTGGTGCAAAAGCTGCGCGCCGAATACGGCGAAGGCGGCTTTCTGCACTTCGGCCAGGGCAAGTGGTATCCGGGCGAACAACTGCCGCGCTGGGCGCTGAGCATTTTCTGGCGTAAGGACGGCCAGCCGGTCTGGCAAAACCCGGCCCTGTTCACCGACGAGCGCCAGCCCTGCGTGTACACCAGCAGCGACGCCGAACGCTTCATGCAGACGCTGGCCGAAAAGCTCGGCGTGGCGCCGGACTACATCACGCCCGGCTACGAAGACACCTGGTATTACCTGTGGCGCGAACGCCGCCTGCCGGTCAACGTCGATCCGTTTGACTCGCGCCTGGAAGAACCGATGGAGCGCGAGCGCCTGCGCCGCGTCTTCATGCAGGGGCTGGACGCGGTCGTCGGCTACGTGCTGCCGCTGCAGACCAAGGGCGATCTGGTTAAAAAACATCCGGCCGCCACGCCGCAAGCCGCCGGTTCGCGCTGGTCCACCGGCCCGTGGTTCTTCCGCGACGAGCGCATGTATTTGATGCCCGGCGACTCGCCGATGGGCTACCGCCTGCCGCTGGACTCGGTGCCTTGGGTCTCGAAAACCGATTACCCGTACATGATCGAGGCCGACCCGTATGCGCCGCGCGACGCGCTGCCATCCACTTCGGCGCTGGCGGCGCGCTACAGCGCGTCCGCCCAGGCCGCCGAAGAAGCCGCTGCCGTCGTGGCCACCGCCGCCGCGACCACGCCGCCCGATGCCGTCCTGACGCCGATGGCCGCGCCAGCGCCCGCCACGTCAACGACGAACAACAGCGCCAAAGCCTTCTCGCAGTACATGGCGCGCTACCTGACCGGCGCGACCGGCCGCACCGAAGCCAGCCGCATCCTGCAACACCGCCCGCTCGGCACCCCGGTGGCGGCCAAAGCCAGCAGCGCGCCCGCCAAGGCGCTAGCAACTGCCGCCGCGTTCAGCGCCGCTGCCACCGCTGAAGCCGCTGACACGCTGAAAGCCGCCGCAGCCACTGCAGCCGCCGCGCCCGCCACCGCCGCCTTGCCGGACGAAGCGCCCGCGCCGGTGGATGACCGCGTCCCGAAAGCCTTTGAATCGGCCGCCTGGCTAACCCGCACCGCGCTGTGCGTCGAAGTGCGCAACCCGGCCCGCGCCAACGGCCCGGACGCCAAACCGGCCAAGCCCAAAGCCGACCCCGACACGGCGGCCAACCGCAGCGGCAAAGGCGAAACCGGCGCCCTGTACGTTTTCATGCCACCGCAAGAGCGCCTGGAAGACTACCTCGACCTGCTCGCCGCCGTCGAAGCCACGGCAGAGACGCTGGGCCTGACCATCGTTCTGGAAGGCTACCCGCCGCCACGCGACCCGCGCCTGAAGATGCTGCAAGTCACGCCCGACCCCGGCGTCATTGAAGTCAACATCCACCCGGCCAGCAACTGGGGAGAGTTAGTCGCGCACACCGAGTTCCTCTATCAAATTGCCCACGAAACCCGGCTCTCGGCTGAAAAATTCATGACCGACGGCCGCCACACCGGGACCGGCGGCGGCAATCACTTTGTGCTCGGCGGCGCCACGCCATCCGACAGCCCGTTCCTGCGCAAGCCCGAAGTGCTGGCCAGCCTGCTCGCTTACTGGCACAACCACCCATCGCTGAGCTACCTGTTCTCGGGCATGTTCATCGGCCCCACGAGCCAGGCGCCGCGTGTCGATGAGGCGCGCAACGACCAGCTCTACGAACTGGAAATCGCGCTGCGCGAAATCGCCGCCAACCGCGAAAAATACGGCGCGGACATGCCGCCGTGGCTGGTCGATCGCACGCTGCGCAACATTCTGGTGGACGTGACCGGCAACACGCACCGCAGCGAGTTCTCCATCGACAAGATGTACTCGCCCGACTCGTCCACCGGTCGCCTCGGCCTGCTCGAATTGCGCGCTTTTGAAATGCCGCCGCACGCCCGCATGAGCGTGGCCCAGCAGCTGCTGCTGCGCGCCCTGGTAGCCCGCTTCTGGAAACAGCCTTACAGCTGCCGCCTGACGCGCTGGGGCACCGAGCTGCACGACCGTTTCCTGCTGCCGAGCCTGATTCATCAGGATTTCGCCGACGTGCTGACCGAGCTGCAGGAAGCCGGTTACGCCTTCGACATGGCCTGGTTCGAGCCGCACTTTGAATTCCGCTTCCCGCAAATCGGCCAGGTCAAGGCCAGCACCATCGAGCTGACGCTGCGCAGCGCGCTGGAGCCGTGGCATGTGATGGGCGAAGAAGGCTCGGCGGCAGGCACGGTGCGCTATGTCGATTCGTCGCTGGAGCGCATCGAAGTGCATGTGACCGGACTGAATGACAACCGCTACGTCGTCACCGTCAACGGCCAGGCGCTGCCGCTGCAGCCGACCGGGCGCGTCGGCGAGTTTGTCGCCGGGGTGCGCTACAAGGCGTGGAACCCGCCGTCGGCACTGCATCCGTCGATTGGCGTACACGCGCCGCTGACGTTTGACATTGTGGACACCTGGATGGAACGCTCGCTGGGCGGCTGCCAGTACCACGTCGCCCATCCGGGCGGCCTGAGCTACGACACGCTGCCGGTCAATTCGTATGAAGCCGAAAGCCGCCGCCTGAACCGCTTCTTCCGCATGGGCCACACGCCCGGCAAGATGAAGGTCAGCGCGGCCCAGCCGAGCCGGGAGTTCCCGTTCACGCTGGATTTGCGCTGAGGTGAACGCGCAACCGCCCACTTTGTCAGTCTGCTCCAGCAGGCCCAAAGCGGGCGGCGCTGGGTACCCAGCAGTACCCAGAAATAGTTACTTTAATCAGGGTATTGCACCATTTCTGACTGAATTCGTTCGGGCCAAAGGCATACTAGGGACGTGGAAAATTACACCCCCTCAACCTTAGCAGCCCAAGCCCAGACACAGGCCCAAGACGCCCCTTGCATGCTGGCTGCGGCCCTGGCGCCCGTCGCGATGGCTGGCCACTTTGACGAAGCGCGCGGCCAGCTGTCTTCAGGCCCGGTAACGGCCGAACCGCTGCCGCCCGCCGCGCCGCTGCTGCGCCAGGCGGGCTCGCTGCTCAACGCCGCGCCCAGCCAGAGCCAGAGCCAGACCGCCACCCCTGCTATGCCGGGCAAGCCACTGTCGCCTGCGTGGAATTGCTTTTTCAACTTTCTGGGCCAGGACGGTTTTCACGACCTGAAGCACCAGACCGCCACGCTGCAGCGCCAGATCCGCGACAACGGCGTGACCTACAACGTCTATGCCGACGCCAATGGCCCGCAGCGCCCCTGGTCGCTGGACCTGTTCCCGATGCTGATTTCGCCGCAGGACTGGTGCCAGATCGAGGCCGGTATCCAGCAGCGCGCCCGCCTGCTCGACCGGGTGATGGCCGACATTTACGGCCCGCAGGAACTGCTGGCCAAAGGCCTGCTGCCCAGCGCGCTGGTGCATGCCCATTCGGGCTACCTGCGCGGCATGCACGGCGTGCAGCCGCCCGGCGGCACCTACCTGCACATTGCCGCTTTCGACATTGCCCACGGCCCGGACGGGCGCTGGGCTGTGGTCTCGCAGCGCACCCAGGCGCCCTCCGGCCTGGGCTACCTGCTGGAAAACCGCCTGACCATCTCGCGGCTGTTTCCCGAAGCGTTCCGGGAAATGAAGGTGCAAAAACTGCTCGCCGCCTACAAGGCGCTGACCGACAACCTCAAGGCCACAAGCCCGACCCGGCCCGGCGAGGGCGACAGCCGCGTCGTGCTGCTGATGCCCGGCCCGTACAACGAAACCTATTTCGAACACGCCTACCTGGCACGCTTTCTGGGCCTGACGCTGGTCGAAGGCAGCGACCTGATGGTGCGCGACGACCGGCTTTATCTCAAAACCCTGCAGGGCCTGGAGCCGGTGCATGGCTTGTTAAAACGGCTCGACGACGAATTCCTCGACCCGCTGGAGCTGCGCTCGGACTCGACGCTGGGCGTGCCGGGGCTGCTGCAGGTGATTCGCGCGGGCAATGTGCTGGTGGCCAACGCGCCGGGTTCGGCTTTTCTGGAGTCGAGCGCGCTGCTGGGCTTTTTGCCAGCGCTGTCCAAACACCTGCTCGGCGAGACGCTGGCGCTGCCCTCGCTGGCCACCTGGTGGTGCGGCGAGCAGGCGGTGATGCAGGACGTGCTCGGCCAGCTCAGAAACTGCGTCATCAAGCCAACTTACCCGAACTCCGGCATCGTCTCGGTCATCGGCAACACGCTGAACCGCCGCCAGCTCGACGAGTGGGCCGGACGCATCCTGCGCCGGGGCGAAGACTACACCGTGCAGGCCTACCAGCCGCTGTCCCAGACGCCGACCTGGCACGGCGAAAAAATCACGCCGCGCTCAGCCATGCTGCGCGTCTTTGCGGTGGCCGACGGCGCCGGTTCCTGGCAGGTGCTGCCCGGCGGACTGGCCCGGCTGGCGGGCAAGAATGAAAACATCGCCTCGATGCAGCACGGCGGCAGCAGCGCCGATGTCTGGGTGCTGGGCGAGTCCTCCGCGCTGAGCGCCAGCGTGCCAGCCGTCCGGGCGACGCCGCCCCGACCGCTGCCCGCGCCCGCCGCCTGGGCCGCCGTGCCGCTGCGCCATCGCCCGCCCATCACCAGCCGGGCCGCCGAAAACCTCTTCTGGCTGGGCCGCTACACCGAGCGCACCGAAAACTCCACCCGCCTGGCCCAGTTGATCCTGCAAAACCTCAGCACCGAAGACCAGACCAGCCAGCCGCTGCTGACCTGGTTCAGCCGCATGGCGGTGGACAACACGCTGGTGCTGAGCAGCGTGCCGCCCGCCACGCAGGGGCGCCGGGTGTTCGAGCGCGCCCTGATTGCCAATCTGGCCAGCACCAACCAGGCGGCCAGCGTCGGCTACAACCTGCGCGCCATCAAAAACGCCGCCGCCACCGTGCGCGAGCGCCTGTCGCTGGAGCAGTGGCATGTGATCGTGCGCGCCGAAGCCGACTTCTTCAACCGCCGCAACATCGTGCGCAGCCATCCCGTCAGCCACGGCACGGCAACACAAAGCCAGACTCAAAACCAGACTCAAAGCCAGAACGGACAGGCGCAAACCGTTTATTCAACGGCGCAGGCACTCAACTCGCTGGAGGCCGCCAGCGGCTTTCTGGCCGCGATGACCGGCGCCCAGACCGACCGCATGACGCGCGACGACGGCTGGCGCCTGCTCAGCATAGGCCGACTGATCGAGCGCCTGAACACACTGTCCAACGCGCTCAAGCAGGGCTTGGACAGCGCCGCCATTTTTGAAGAAGGCGGCTTTGGCGCCATGCTGACGCTGTTTGACAGCACCATCACCTTCAACGCCCAGTACCAGCAGCGCCGCGACATTGCCGCCCTGCTTGATCTGCTGGTGATGGACGGCGACAACCCGCGCTCACTCGGCTGGGTCGTCAAAACCCTGCGCGGGCGTCTGGCCAAGCTGGCCGGCTGCGGCCCCGGCGACCTGTCCGACATGTCGCTGAGCCTGCCCGATCCGGGCAGCTGGGTACTGGCCGAGCTGAGCGAAAGCCTGGACGCCACCGACAGCCACAACGACCCCAGCCGGGGCTATGAAAAACTCCACGACCTGCTCCAGGCCTGCTGCCGCGCCGCGCTGGAGCTTTCCGACACCCTGAGCCGGCGCTATTTCAGCCATGCCGACTCGGCCAGCCAAAGTCTGGGAGCCTGACGCCAGTGCTGCTTCATATCGTTCACGAAACCAGCTACCGCTACATGCCTGCGGTAGAAAACGCCCACCACATGGTGTATCTGAAACCGGCCAGCAACGAGCACCAAGCTCTGCAAAGCTACGCGCTGCAGGTGCATCCGGCGCCAGTGCAGCTGCGCGACACGCTGGACATGTACGGCAACACCCGCAGCTATTTTTCGCTGCAGGCCGCCCACAACCGGCTCAGCGTGGTCGCCGAAAGTGTCGTCGCCACTTCCAGCGCCCCGCCGCTGCTGCAAATGGCGGGCGCCTGGATGCCCTGGGAGCGGGTGCGCGAGCAGTTCCGCTACCAGGCGGGCGCGGCCTACGACAGCGCGTCGGAATTTTTGTTTCCCTCGCCCTATATTCCGCGCGACGACGCCTTTGCCGAATTTGCCCGGCCCAGCTTTTTGTCCGGGCGCCCGCTGCCCGAAGCGGCGCGCGACCTGATGAACCGCATCCACACCAACCTGCGCTACGAAACCGCCAGCACCCAGGTCAACACCCCGGCGCTGGAAGCGCTCAAGCAGGGCAAAGGCGTGTGCCAGGATTTCGCCCACATCATGGTCGCCTGCTGCCGCGCCCTCGGGCTGCCCGCACGCTACGTCAGCGGCTACATGCTGACCAATCCGCCGCCCGGCCAGCCGCGCCTGATCGGCTGCGACGCCTCGCACGCCTGGGCCTCGGTGTACCTGCCCGGCCTGCGCCAGTGGCTCGATTTCGACCCGACCAACAACCGCACACCCGGCGAAGACTACGTGACGCTGGCCACCGGGCGCGATTTTCTCGATGTCTCGCCGATGCGCGGCGTGATTCGCGGCGGCGCCCAGCACATTCTGGAAGTCGCCGTCACCGTCGAGCCGCTGAATGAGGCAGCGCAGCGCCAGACCGCCAGCGCATCCGCCACTTAAGCCGGGCCGCCCGCCGCTGGGCCGGGTGGCGAGTCCTGTGCGCAGCCCGCGCCGACCAGCAGCCCGCCCTTGAACGCTGCCCTAAAAGCGCCAGTATATCGCTATGTTATTAATAGCAATCCATGCCGATGTAGCAGGCGCTGCGGACGCTTTCATTAAAATTCACCGTTTCAGTTTTCAACGCCCAAGGAACACCATGACCACCAACGTCTATGACCAGCTCGCCGCCCTGAACATCACGCTGCCCGCCGTCGCCATCCCCGCCGCTGCTTACCTGCCCTTCGTGCAGAGCGGCAACCTGGTTTTCCTGAGCGGCCACCTGCCGAAAAAAGACGACCAGGTCATCGTCGGCCAGCTCGGCAAAAACGTGACGACCGAAGAAGGCAAGGCCGCCGCCCGCCTGATCGCCATCGACCTGATGGGCACGCTGCAAGCCGCCGTCGGCGACCTGAACCGGGTCAAGCGCATTGTCAAAGTGATGAGCCTGGTGAACTCCACCGCCGACTTCACCGAGCAGCACCTGGTGACGAATGGCTGCAGCGAACTGCTGGGCGAAGTCTTCGGCGACGCAGGCAAGCACGCCCGCAGCGCGTTCGGCGTGGCGCAGATTCCGCTGGGCGCCTGCGTGGAGATTGAGCTGATTGCCGAGGTCGAATAATTTCAAATATTGCATCAAAATAAATTATGAAACCTTACCGTAGTCGCGAATGGAAAATCTTTCGAAATGAAGTAATTCGTTTAGATGGTGGAGCTTGTAGCAACTGCGGTAAGACTGCTTCAGATGGTGCAATTCTCCAAGTTCATCACAAGCAATATTTTTCAGGAAGAAGTCCTTGGGATTATCCGTACAACCTTTGCGAAACTTTATGCAAAGGATGCCATGCTGCCGAACATGGTCTTATTCCACCAAAGTTTGGTTGGGAACATGTGGGATGGGATGACTTGGGAGAACTCAATGGAATATGTGAATGCTGTGGCACTAGCATTCGCTATATTTTTTTAGTCCAACATCCAAAGTGGAACCCGATGGAAGTTGGGGAGATTTGCTGTGACAATCTTACATCGATAGGACTTACGCAAAATTCTGAAATATTTCACATTGTAAAAAGCAAAATCTTCAAACAGCCATCCGAACCGATGGACTTCGCAGCTCTTGCCGCATGTAATCGGATAGCATGCCTTTCTTGAGGTTGTATATATTCGTG
>JAPLPS010000113.1 GCA_026400075.1 Polaromonas sp. | reverse complement strand
TAACCCGCCGTGCCGGACAGCGCATTGGTACAGCTCAGGCGGCTGTCATAGTTACTCAAAACCGTGGTTCCGGCTGCCGCATCGGCCAGCGTCAGCGCCACGCCGGGGCTGCTGTAAAACGTCGTCGTCGCGCTCAGGGCTGCGCCCGCCGTGGTGATGGTCGAGGTTCCCTGCAGCGTCCCGCCGCCACTGGCACTGACGGTAAATTGATCCCCGCTATTGATGCGTCCGCCGACGGTTTTTGCCAACGTAACTCTTGAGTTTTTTGTATTCGTATAGGTACAGACAATGGCCGTGTCGGCCACATTCACCGTCAGACTGCTGCCCGACAGTGGCGTGGTGTTGCCACTGCAAGCCAGGCTGGCGGTGTAGGAACCCGTACCCCCCAAAGCTTCACCGATGGTGCCTGTTTCACCGGCATACACTGTGACAGAACTGCCCGTCGTCGTGTTGCTGCCGCTGCTGGTAGATAGGCCTGAGCTGGCATTGTTGATAAAGCCGGTGCTGGTGACTGTCGCCGTATCGCCGCTGACGCCCGAAACCCAGGTTTTCCTCAAGGTCAGCGTAGCGCTTTTGCGGGTATTGGTAAACGTACAGGCCATCACGTCATTGGCAGCGGGCGTAAAGGTAAAACTGGTGCCGGTGCCGGAAGTCACTGTCGTGCCGCCCGTGCCGCTGTTGGTACAGGCATAGGTCGTCGTGTAATTGGCCAGATTCGTCGCGGGGGTGGTCGCCGCCGCCGTCTCAGTCAGGGTAATAGGCGTTCCGGCCGAGGCCGACAGCGACACCGCCGCCGAAGTGACCGAGGAGCCCGTTCCCGTCGTCGTCACCGACGTAGCGCCGGTAATGGCCAGAATAAACTGATCCGTGCCAACAACGCGCCCGCCACCTGCCGCACTGATGACCTTTTGCAAACTGACCTTCGGCTTGGGCGTATTGGTGTAAGTGCAGGTGATGTCGTCGCCGGGAAGCGGCGTGATGGGGGTGCTGGTGGTGCTCAAACCGCTTGGCAGACTGGCATTCGTCGTGTAACCCGCCGTGCCGGACAGCGCATTGGTACAGGTCAAACGGCTGTCGTAATTGCCCAATACCGTGGTTCCGGCGGCCGCATCCGCCAGCGTCAGCGCCGTTCCGGGGCTGCTGTAGAAAGTCGTCGAAGCAGTCGTGGCTGCGCCCGCCGTTGTGACGCTTGAAGTTCCCTGCAAAGTTCCACCGCCGCTGGCACTTACCGTGAATTGATCTCCGCTATTGACGCGCCCGCCGACAGTTTTTGCCAGCGTGATTTTGGCGCTCTGCTTGTTCGTGAATGTGCAATTGGCCGCGTTATTGGTCAGGCTTAAACCGGCAGCAATGCTGCGATTGGCCAAATTGGTGGTGATGGTGGGAGAGCCCGTGACCGGCGAGCAGCTGATCGCATTGGCAGTCGATTCCCAGCCGGATGTGGCCGCCTCGGTAATAGTCAGCGTTTGCGCTGTCGAAGTGGCGTTGATGAAAAAACGCACCGTTTGTCCGCCAGTAATGGAAACCGTTACCGTGTTGGTGGGCGTGTTTCCGGCACTGTTATTCGGCGTAAAAGTCGTTCCCACCAATGCGCCGACCTTGGAACCCACGGGTCCGGTTGCCGTGTAGGTAAAAGTCTGCGAAGTATTTCCGGCAGGTAAAGTGGCCTTGGTCACATCAACATAAGAAGCCACTTTGACGGGAATGGTTCCACTCACAGAACCCGTACCCGCATTACATTTTGAAGGCGCACCATTGGAAACATCGGCCGGCCCCGTGCAGACATTGCCATTATTTTGCCAATAAGTCACCACATAAGGCATCGTCAGATCGCCTGTCGCGGTATCTCCTGCACAAAGAACCTTGATTTCATTAACAGTAGTGGTCTGATTACCGCCTCCCACAAAGTCACCACAGGCGTCACCATCCACATCGATCCAGGGAGAGGGGGTCTTCGGAAATGTAGCCACCGAGCAGATGTTTCCTGCGGTGGTGGCACGTGGATCATTACCTTGCTGGCCGACAAAAAATCCGATATCCATGCGGTCGGTATTTGTGCCGGAAAGACCCAGTTCCACCTGGAAATTAAAATTGCTGCCTGCAACGCAAAAAGGGGGCGTTCCGGGCGCCGCACTAAATACAGGGGAAACCGTAAACTCACCAGCGGTGCAGGTCGTATTGCCCGCCCGAAAACCAACACAGCTAAGATCTTTAATAGCGGTAGTAGTCAATGCCCAAGCAGAAGACAATGAACCCAGCAGCAAAACCAAAAAAATCAGCGCATGGCGCAAATAATTCAAGCAACTATTTTTAACAGAATAAATCATTACTAATGAGCTGCAGTATTTTTATTAAATATTTTTTTACTAATCCAGCACGAATTCTTGAAAATTTCCCCAAAAACAAAGCAGGTTACTGATTAATTTTTGGTGCGCCGGAACCAGCAGTATTATGGCTGGACTCAAACAGGTTTTCATCAAACTTGAAGCGCAGTCGCAGATAAGCGCCGCGCTGGGTGTATGCCTCGCCAGCCATATCGGCGGCGCCAAAGCCCTTGACGTTGTAGCCCACTGACAGCCACAGATTTTTCCAGACCAGGTAACCGGCTTCAACGCCGACGGCGGTTTCGGCTGCGCCATTGCCCCACATGCGGTAGGCCTGCAACCCGAAGTCCAGCCGCTCGGTCATGTCCCAGGTGGAGCGCGCGCCGACCAGCTGGGTCAACGAGCGGCTTTCCAGCCCACCGGAACGGTCGGTCAGCCATTTGGCCGCGTAACGCCCGCTCATCAGCCAGTGGTGGCTGGGCTGCAGATTCAGATGGGTCGAGGCAATCCACGACGACATGTCGCGGTTCAGGCCAGCGCCCAGTGTGTTGTCCTGGTCACGCTTGTACTCAATGCGGCCCAGCGCGTTCCAGACATTGGTGTCCACCGGCCGGTAAGCCAGCCCAGACTGCGCAGTGACCAGCTTGCGCGCACCGCCCGCTGCGGCCAGATTGGTTTGCTGGTTGTACAGGGCGCGGTTGAGCAGCGTCCAGTCCGCATCGAGCTTGCGCGCCATCGCGGCGCTGAGCAGCCAGCTGCGCGAGGTCGCCGAGCTTTGCCACTGCACCTGCGCGGAGCCCTTCCAGTCGGCAGCGGCGGTGTAATCGACGCCCAGCGTCACGGCGCTGGAGTCGTTCACCACCACGCCGCCCAGCGGCTTGATGCGCTGCAGGCTGCCGGTCAGACCCAGGCCATTGTCCAGACGCCAGAGACGGCGCAGACCGACAGACGCTTCGCTGGTGCGCCCACTCTGGCTGCCGCCGATGCGGTACTCGTTGAACAGCTGCGTGCTGTCCGGCAGTTCGGTGGTGATCCCGGCCACCGTGCTGTCTTGCGAGACGGCAGGGTTGAGGCTGTAAATACCCTTGAGGCTGTTGATGAAGTCGTGCCGCACATACAGCTTGGTGGTCGGGTTGAAAGCGTAGTTGCCGCCCAGGCCAATCTCGTGTCCGCTGCTGCCATCAATCGCATATTCGGCCAGCCCGTAAACATCGGCCTGCGGCACGCCAGGCACCGGCACCGTCAGCTTGGCGCGGGCCGTGGTGATGCCGATCAGCGCGGCGGAAGTCGTCAGCCCGGCCGTCTGCGGCGTGGCAACCGCGCCCGGCGTCGTCACGGCGAACAGCGATGCATTCGCGCTGGAGCGGCTGTAGCGCAGGCCTGCTTCCAGCTTGGCATTGCCGGGCAGGCTGTGCTCCAGCCGTATCTCGGCCCCAGCCTGCTCGGCGCCGGTGACGCTGCTGGAGGTTTTCAGGGCCTCGGCCACCAGGCGGTTTTTGTCATTCAGCGGAATGCCCGCCTTGATCCCGTACTCCGACTGGCCGGCCGATTGCGGGCTGTTCGGATTGGCAAAACCGGCGTCCGTATGCACGCCCCAGGCGCGCACCTGCAGCTGGGCGCCATCGTGGCGCAGCTCCACGCGCTGGCCGGAGCCTGCGCCCTTCAGATCGGTGTTGCTGTGGGCGATTTCGGCGGTGGCCACGGTTTTTTCGCCCAGCTTGGCCGTCAGGTTCAGGCCCGCCAGATTCTGCTGATTGGCCGGATCAGCGTCGCGAATCAGCGTTGCGCCGACGGTGATGCTGGGTGTCAGTTCAAACTTGGCGTCCGCCCCGGCCACGGAATGCTTGGGGCCGCCCGAATCCACCGAGTACGACACCCGGATAAACACCGGGTTCAAGTCGGCATCGACGCTGGGCACCGGGCTCTTGAGCAGCAGCTGGCCGGTGTAGGGTTCAAGCTCATAGTCGGTGAACGCGGCCAGCGGCTCGTCCTTGACGATGCGCGACTGCTGGTTGCGGTCGCGGGTCAAAATATTCACCTGCTGGCTGTTGACCACGCCGCTGACATTGAGCCGGAACGGGCCGGAGGTGCCGTTGGCGCGGAACTCTTCGACCAGCTGTGTGGTGGAGGTGCGGCTGGCAAAGCCTTCGACGGTATAAGCGCCCTCCTGCCAGTGCGCCTTCACGCCGTTGAGCGCGCGTGAGTACTGCGTCAACTGGCGCGCCGGGTTGTCGCTCTGGGTGGTGTAGTCGCCCAGCAGCGCGTAGCTGGTGCCGTTTTGCACCATCACATACAGTTTGCCGGTCGATTGGGCATCAAAGCCGCGCGCCGACGAGTCGCCATACACCGGGTAGAACTGGTTCGGCTGAATGTCGCGGAACAGCGTGGTGTCTGAGGGCTTGTCAGAATCGTAGGCCAGCGTCAGCAGTGTCGAGCCGAGCACCTTGCCTTTCAAAAAGAAGGCCGCGCGCGCCGCCGCATCGCCCTTGCCGCCAGCAAAGCTGCGCGAGACGCTGCGAATCTGCTGCTCGAACACGTCACCGCTCTGGGTCGGCTGCAACGAGGCCGGATTGAGGTTGCGCAGGTTGATCGTCCCCTCGATGACGCCGACAGCAATCATCGGGCGCAGGTTGGGCACAAACTCGACCGGCGCCATGCCGCTGATCATGCCGCTGGTCGCGCCCAGTTCGCCCTTGCCCGGCTGGGCTGGTGGCAGCAGTTCAAAAACGCCCTGGCCGCCTTCAACGAACACCTGGGTTCCCTGCTGTTTCGGATCCAGGTCGGGCGTTTGCCACTGACCCAGGCTGGCCTTGAGCGTGACCTGCATGCGGGCCGTCACTGGCAGGTTCAGCGCATCGACCAGGCGGATGGTGACTGGCAGCGCCGTCGCGCCATCGGCTGGCGTCTGCTGCGGCGCCTCGATCAGCACCTGCGCCAGCGGGCCGGGCGCCAGCACCGTGATCTGCGTCTCGCCGCGCACATTGCCAAAAGGATCGGTCACGCGCACTTCCAGCGTGTTCGCCCCCGCCTTGAGATTGACGCCGATGTATTCCCAGGCCTGCGTTTTGGTTTTCTCCAGGCTGGTCTTCTTGCCGACCTGGGTGGCGGGCACAGGCTGGCCATTGAGCGTCAGTTCAAACGCGCCGCCGAGCGGCCCCTTGACCCGGACACGGGTCTGGGCCGTGGTCAGAACCTGGTCATGGCGCAGGTTGATGAAACCGACTTCCGAGTTCAACTCGGGCAACAGGTTTTCCAGCGGTTCGAGCTGGCTGTCTGATCCGCCTGGTGTGGCGGGCAGCTCTGGCGCTGGCACTGATGCAGCGGCTTCCGGCAGATCAGTAGCAGGGCTGACGAGCGGGCTGGGCAAGCCTTGGGCGCGCGGGCCGTAAGGGCCGCCCACGTCACCGACGGCGCCCAGCGCCGCCGCAGAAGCGGCCGGTTCAACGGCCGCGCCCGGCGTGGTGGTGGCGGGCAGCAACCGGGCAGCGCCGCCGCTGGCAGGCGCTGATCCGCCGGGCAGACCGAGCACGCCGCTGGCAGGCAAGGTGCGCCCATCCACCGCTGCCGCAGAGGTGGCAGTGGCAGAAGGCAGCTGGCTGGCCGCCTGCAAAATTTCGGCAGGCGTGGTCAGCGCGTTGCGCCGCGCAGCGATCTGCGCCCGGATAGCAGGCGTGCATTCGGCAATGGCGAAATCGACCTTGTGCAGCTCGCCGTGCGTCAGGTCGGCAAACTGGCTGGCCGGGTCCAGGGCATGACGGTTGTTGAGCACCTCCAGCGTGGCGCCCTTGAGCAGCGTGGTGCGGTCAAGCTTGACCACATGGGTGCGCGGGCTCAGGCCATAAAAGCTGTACTTGCCGTCCTCGTCGGTGACCGCATAAGTGCCATCCTGCAGGTAAAGCCGCACGCCGGGAATGCCCGGCTCGCCGACATCCTGAATGCCATTTTCGATGCCGTCCCGGTGGCACTCGGCAAACACTTTGCCAATGATGTAAGCCTTCTGCGAGAACACCCCGCCGACGACCTGAACGCGGGCGCTGGAGCGGTTCGACTTCTGGCTGCCGCTGACCGCCTGCGCCGTATTAACGCCATTGCCGCTCTGGCTGCCAGCGCCGATGCGCAAGCGATAGCTCAAGACCGGCTTGGCGTCCACCGCGACATTGCCCAGCGCAAACTGCAGGCTCGGGCCCGTCCCGCCCAGCGGATCAGCCAGAGGCACGCCATCGAGCCGGGCCGAGCCAGGAACATAAGCAAAGCCAGCGGGCAGGCTGTCGTTGATCACAGTGCCGGGCAGCGCCACGGCGGTGACGTTATTCAGTTTGACCGAATAATCGACAAAGTCACCGACTTCCGCCGTGCTCTTGTTCGCCGTTTTCTTGATGAACAGCTCGCCGGTCGCGCCCGGATCCACCGGCACATCGAAATACACCAGCTTCCGGCTCGCCGCATTGACGATGAAGGAGTTGCCATAAGAGCCTTGCGCATCAATCGGATGCCCCGGCAGTTGCGCCAGCGGGGGAAGGCTAGACGGAAAGGTGTAGCCCACCAGCGTGCTGATCCGCAGCTGGTAGGTGCTGTCGAGCACGATGGGGAAAATGAAATAACCGTCAGCGCCGGTCACCACCTGGCTGGGCGCCGCTGTCAGGTCAACCTGAAATACCGTGGCCGGCCCCCCCGGATTGCCGCCATTGCCGGCACCGGTCACGTCGATCAGCTGGACGGTCGCGCCAGCGACGGGCTTGCCGGTGCGGCTGTCATACACCACGCCGCTGGGGTCGATCAGCAAGGTGGTGGTCGCCGAAACCGAGACGCCGCCGCAGGAAGTGATGGTGGCGGTCAGCACGTCGTCACGCAGCACCTCCAGGATGCCATTGCCCGAAGCCACAATATGCACGGCCGCATTGGCCGTCGGCACATTGGGCAGGATGCGGAACAGGCCCGTGTTGGGGCCGGTCTCGGTGCCGGTGTAGGTTTCCGTGTCGCCGGTGAGCTGGCTTACCAGCGTGATCGGCACGGTGCCAATTTGGGTCGGATTGGTATTGCAGCCCGCCGCATCGGCCTGCACGAACAGGGGATTTCCGACCGTATTCTGAATCGATGGCGTGGCGAAAGTCGGTCCGGTAAAAAAGGCGATGCCCACCGGATACTCAGGCAGCGACAGCAGCACCATATTGCTGGGCGTGCTCAGCGGGGCCGCCTGATCAATCCAGTCTGCATAGGCAATGCCCTTGATCATGCCGGCCGCATTCGCATTGGTGGTCATGGAAAATGCACCCTGCAGGCGGCCCCCACTCGGCAGGCTGACCAGTCCCCATGCGACGGCGTCCACATCTGCCGCAGCAGGCACGGTGCTCACATAGCTGTTGGCGGGTGTGCCCAGCACATGGTAGAGAGTTTGCGCCCCAGCAGTCGTTGAAGCCAGGGCCGCAGCAAATGTCACATTCGCAGGCACAGGGATGCGCAGCACAAACCGGCTGGCGGGCACCCCGTTCAAGCTGATGCTGACAGGGGCTGCTGTCGCACTGCTGTTATTTGATGCCATGGCGGTGAAGCTGAACGTATTTCCCGGCTGTGTGCTTGCGGCGGAGGCCGCCAGCGTCACCTGGACTGCAGCGCCGCTGGTCAGCGTGACCGTATCGGTGTTTTTCGCTGTCGCGCCTTGCAGCTGACTCACTGCCGCGATGAGCAGCTGCGCAGTCTGTCCGGCGGCACTGATGACGGGCGCTTGCGCCGTGATCAGCAAATTCGCGTGTACCCCCGGCGCCAGGGAAACAGTAGCACCCGCAGGAATGACGGGTTCGCCCGCATCGACCCGGCCATTGCCATTGAGGTCGCGCACCACCTGCACATTGACGGGCGTGAAAGCGCCGCCCGGCGCAACGCTGGCGGTGACGAGGTAGGCGGTTAACGTATTGCCGGTATTGGTCAGCACATGGCTGAGGGTGAACGGTGTGCCGCTGGCGACCAAGGCCGTCTGGTCAGCCGTCAGGGTCAAGGCTTCGAGCGCGCTGACGGTGGTCTCGACCGTGTTGGATTTCAGCGGCACCGGCAGTCCGGTGATCGAATCCACATAAGTGCCCGTTCCGGTGTTTTTGATGACAGTACCAGCTGGCACTGTCGCAGCTTGGCCCACCCCCACCCACAGCAGCAGGAAAAGGCACAGCAGCTTCAATAGCAGGCGGTGGAACATGGGGCTTGTGCGTAGTGAAAGAGGACTGCGGGCAGGCGCTTTTCACAAGCCGCCGCTAGGGTGGATTGTGAAAAGCGGAGGAAGGCTTGCGCCCTCCTCCGCCAGAAGTTCACACCGTGATTACTGGTCGAGCTTCACGCTGAAAATCACCACCGCTGCCTGGGCAGGCAGGAGCGTGCCGATATTTGCACTGATCGCACCCGTAGCGCCTACGGCAGGAGTAGCCGTTGCAGCAGTAGCAGCAGCAGCGCCGATCTTCATGGTGGCAGTCGTGTTGATCGTCGTGAAAGTCGGGGTCACGTCAGACACAACCACGAGCGTGGCGTCGGCAGAACCGACGTTGGTCGCGGTAATCCGGTAGTACACGCAGTCGCCAGGCTTGGCCGACAGGGTGCCGATGCCGTAGGTTCCTGGAGCAGCACAGACACCAGCCGTGCTGGCAGCCAGAGCCTGCTCTTTGACCAGGGTCAAGTTACCGGCGATCACCGTGGTGCTGTCAACAGCCACAGTCGCTGCAGGCACCGCAATGGTGTAGCTGCCGTTCGTGGTGGTCACCGTCACGCTGGTCGCATTCACAGAACCAGGAACCGCGCCGCTCGGTGCAATCACCTTGTCGAAAATGGTCACGGACTGGCCGGGAGCCAGACCAGCGGCCAGAACAGCACTCAGATTGCCGGTGATCAAGGGATCAGCGCCATCCAGCGCGCCATTGCCGGTGCTCACTGCAGCCGCAGTACCACCCGTCAGGCTACCCGCATCGAAGTAAAGCGTCGAAGTCCAGCCAGGCTGGTTGTTGGCAGTTGCCAGGGCCAGGGCGCTGACAGCAGCGTCACCTTCCAGCACGTTACCGTTGTTGGTCAGCGTGTGGCTGTACACATACGAGCCGCCTGGGTAGGTTTGACCTGCACCGTTCGGCGTGATGGTGATGGAGCGCACGGCGTTGACCGTCACGGCATCGCGAATCACGTCAACCACACCCGAGGTTGGCGACTGAGCGCGGAAATACAGGTCGCTGGTTCCTGCTGGAAAGCCTGCAGGCACCGTCACCACGGCGCAAACCGTCACAGAACCACCAGCAGGCACGTTACCCGTGTTGATGATGCTGGCGCCGGTTGTGGTGCAAGCACCACCGCTGTTGTCAGCCTTGAAGGTCACCGTCCAGCCCGTAGGCAGTGCCAAAGTACCACCAAAAACGAAGGCATTGTTAGCCGTCAGGTTGTAGCTGTCAGGCGATGGGCCGGTATTGTTGGTCACCAGCGTGAAGGTCGTTGTCGTGCCTGGATTCGTGGTGTTGGTAACCTGTGCGGCATCACCAACCAGACCAGCGCCTACACCCGGTCCAGTGGGCGAGGTGTTGGTCAAATCGACTGCGGCATTCGCAATGGTCGTCAGCGTGTCCGTGCCAGTCGAGGACACAGCAGGATTAAACACCGAGGTTGCCTTTTTGGTGATGCTGAACGGGGCACCGGTGCTGGTGGCATTCGGTGGCAGTGTTGCCTTCAGAATCACGTCGTACGTTGCGCCAACAGCCATCGGGCCGGTATCAATGATGCCGTCGCCGTTGGTATCGACCAGAGGAGTCAGGCCGCCCGCCTTGAACAATTGGAAGGTCGTTCCAGCGGGGAAGTTGTTGGTAGCGCCCAGCGTGATGTTGAAGGTGTCAACACCGGTACCGGTATTGGTCACCACGTTGGTGAAGCTGACCGTGCTGCCAGGATTGGCAGTAGGTGTAGCGGTCGGGCCGACCAGGGTCACCGCTGCAGTTTGCAGCACAGTGAACGGAACGGTATTGGAGGTGCCGGTAACCGTCGAAGCGCCGTTGTTGTACGAAGTCGTCGCGGTATTGTTCAGCACGCTTGGTGCCACGCCCGCATTGACCGTCACCTGGAAGCTGATGGTGCCCGACTGGCCTGCCGTCACTTGACCCAGGGTTGCCACAAAGGTTTGGCCGCTGATCGAAGAAACCAGCGTATCGGGCGCAGTGCCCACCGAGCCGATGGCATTGGCGGCGCCAGTCACGCTCCAGCGAGCCGTGCCAGGCGTGAAGGTCATACCGGCAGGAATCACGTCGGTGATCGCCACGGCGGTGGCCGTGCTATTACCCGTGTTCGTGTAGGTCAAGGTATAGATAGCCGAGGTTCCTGGCAAACCGTTCGAGACGCTGACGCCCTTGGTCAAAGTCACCACCGCATTGGTGGTCACCGTGGTCACGTCGGTATTGGAAGCCGTCACCGCTGGGGTGAATGTGCTCGTTCCCGTCACCGTGATCGTATTGGTCTGCGTTGCAGTCGCCGTATTTGGCAAGGTGCCAACCGCGATCAGCTTGAAGGAAGCGCCCGCAGCCAGAGGGCCGGTGGACGTGATGGCCGGGCCGGTTGGCGTGCCGCTGCCGTTGTCAGCAAAGAACTGAACACCAGTCATGTTGAAACCGCCAGTATTGCTGGTGGTCAGGTTGAACGTGTCCGTGCCGTTACCGGTGTTGGTCAGGGTATGCGGGTAATAGACCACGCTGCCTGGCGTGGCAGTCTGGGTGCCATTGGCCGTCAGGGTCATGCTGGTGACCTGTGTGACCGTGGTGCTAACCACATTGGATGTCACGGTACGCGGGGTTGCCGAAGCGTCGGTGTAGCTCGCTGAGGCCTGATTGCTGATAGATGCGCCAGCAGCGGGCGCTGCGGCGTGCGCTGCCATGCCGGTCAGCGCCAGCAAAACAGCCATAAACAGTCCCACCATCCAGTGGGTAAAAAATTCGGGGAGCCGCAGCGGGTGCGGACTCTTGGGGGTGGCATACATGATGGGTTTCTCCTGATTTCAAAGTAACAACAAACGAACAACTACCAACTAACAGCGAACGGCCCAGCCAGCCACAGCTGACTTGTCAGAATCGGCATCCAACCCGCATCTGCGGGCTGGCATAAAAGAACGGGGTTTAGGGCTTGGCGCTGGAACTGGCTGCAGGCGCATCGATGCGCACCCGCAGACTGACCACGGCGCTGCTACCCGCAGCCAAAGTACCAATTTCCCAACGCAAAGCGCGGTACTCGGCCAGTGGCACGGCTTCCTTGCGCTCTTTGCCATCAGGCTGTTTCACGGTCCGCATCAAGGGCATCGGGGCAAACCGGGTGCCGTCAAGCGAGGCCTGAGCCTGGGCGGGCTGGGCGCTGTCGGCGATAAGAGTTGTTCCGGGAGGAACAGGCACAGTGGCCTGCAATTTGTTCACGCCCGCCGTGCTGACGTTGCGGTAAGTGCCGCTGTACTCAATCACATCGCCCGGCTTGCCCTTGGTGGCGGGTTTGAGTACGGCTTTGCCCTCCAGCATTTCGACCTTCTGAGCGCTCAGGCTGGAGGTCACGGCCGGGGTTTGCGCCAGCGCGGCCTGCCCCAAAACCAGGCTGGCAGCAAAAAAACAAAGGCTCAAAAGGGGTTTCATGGGGCAGCATCCTGTAGTTAGGTTACGGGTCAGACTTCGGCTACACACTTGGCAGAGGCTGACACTTCGTAGCAAATATTGTTTGCTTATTTGTATTACGACAGTAATAAAGGGTGTAAATGTATGTTAAATAACTATACACATCAACTTAATCGTAACAAAAAACAAGAAAAGATCGAAATACCCGATGATTTCGTGAAGTTTTTATCGAAAAATCATTGCGTAATCTCAACAAGAAGCTCTTCCAAGCCGTAAAAAATACCGTTTTTGGGGAAATTTTATCAAAATTCATACTGATAGTAGAACATTCTGTAACAACTTACCTGGAACCGTTTTTCCCGGAAAATAAGCCCTTTGATGTAACGGGTCTTGGATGACCCAGAGTAAGGAAAATCAAGATGGCCTGGACCCAAGCGCGACGCGCCCAAAAAATGAACCCTTCGGTGATCCGCGAGATCCTGAAGGTCACCGAAAAGCCCGGCATCATCAGCTTTGCTGGCGGCCTGCCCTCGCCCAAGACCTTTCCGGTCAGCGCCTTCAGCGCCGCCTGCGAAAAGGTGCTGCGCGAAGACGGCCACGCCGCGCTGCAATACGCCTCCAGCGAAGGCTATGCCGCGCTGCGCGAGATGGTCGCGGCCATGCTGCCCTGGGCGGTGGATCCGGCGCTGGTTTTGATCACCACAGGCTCGCAGCAGGGGCTGGATCTGATCGCCAAGGTGCTGATCGACGAGGGCAGCCGGGTGCTGGTGGAAACGCCGACTTACCTGGGCGCGCTGCAGGCGTTCACGCCGATGGAGCCGGAGATCGTCAGCGTGTGCTGCGACGACGAGGGCGTGGACATCGCCGACCTGGCCACCAAGGCGCAGGACGCGCGCTTTTTCTACGTGCTGCCCAACTTCCAGAACCCGACCGGCCGCACGATGAGCGAAGCGCGCCGCGCCGCGCTGAGCGCCGAGGCCCAGCGCCTGGGCCTGCCGCTGGTCGAGGACAACCCCTACGGCGACCTGTGGTTTGACACGCCGCCGCCGCTGCCGCTGACGGCGCGCAACCCCGAGGGCTGCATTTACCTGGGCTCGTTCTCCAAGGTGCTGGCGCCGGGACTGCGGCTCGGTTTTATGGTCGCGCCTGCGGCCATCTTCCCCAAGCTGCTGCAGGCCAAGCAGGCCGCCGACCTGCACAGCCCCGGCTTCAACCAGCGCCTGGTCGCCGAGGTGATGAAAGACGGCTTTCTGGACCGCCATGTGCCGACCATCCGCACGCTGTACCACGCCCAGCGCGACGCGATGCTGGCCGCGATGACGCGCGAGATGCCCGAGGGCGTCAGCTGGAACACCCCGGCCGGCGGCATGTTTTTGTGGGTGCGCCTGCCCGAAGGCATGAGCGCCATCGCGCTGCTGCCCAAGGCCGTAGCGCGCAACGTGGCCTTTGTGCCGGGCTGGGCGTTTTATGCCGATCACGCCCAGGACAACACGCTGCGCCTGTCCTTCGTCACCGCCAGCGTGGCGCAGATCAACACCGGCATTGCCGCGCTGGCCGCCGCCATCCGCGAAATGCACCCGGCCGCCGCGCCCGGCCCGGATGCGGCCCGCCACGGCGAAACGCTGCTGCCAGCATGACTATCCTCGGTGCGACATGGCCCACAGGCCAGCGGCGGGCCTTTGCCGCGCCACCGTTGAAACGCTCGGCCGCCAGCCCGGCGCTGCTGGCCAAGGTGGCGGCCGCGCTGGGTTTGAGCGCGAGCCAGATTCTTGCCGCCCAGACGCTGGACAACGGGCCGTGCTGGCTGGCGCTGCTGCTCGACAGCCCGGAAACGCTGCTGCAGTTGACGCCCGACCACGCGGCGCTGGCCGACCTGCAAGTGCGGGTCGGCGTGGCCGCCTTTTACCCGGCGCCCGAAGCGCCGCCGCTGATTGGCCGCATCAACCGCGAAGCGCGCGCCTTTGGCCAGCAGGCAGCCCCGGCCGTCATCGCCGATGCGCCCGATCTGGAAGTGCGCGCTTTTGCCGCCTGCATGGGCGTGCCTGAAGACCCCGTCACCGTCAGCCTCAACGCCAGTCTGGCCCAGTGGCTGATGGCCGAAGGCTACGCGCCCGAACGCTACCGGGTCTCGCAAGGCATCTGCCTGGGCCAGGCCGGGCAATTGCATATCGAGCGCGACGCCAGCGGCCAGGTCTGGGTCGGCGGCGAATCGGTGACCGGCATTGACGGCCAGGTGACGCTGGGCGCATTACCCTAGCGCAAGCCCGTAGCAAGGCCCAGAATTTAAAATAGCAGCCCCCTGCCATTTTTATCACCCTAGCGGACAAAGGCCCGACCAGCGGCCCCTCCCGGACAATCACAGGCCTGCGATATATGACCCTCCAGAACTCGGCTGACCTCGCCCGCTATGCCAGCACGCTGAACGCGAAATTTTCTGATTTTGAAGAAGCGGCGCGCTACGTGCTCTTACAGCATCTGGCGCCCGCCCTGCGGCACCATGTGATGGGCAATTTTCAGTCGATCGGCCTGATCTCCGCGATGATGGAGCGGCGCCTTCGGTCTGCCGCGCCCGATTTGGCCAGCATCCGCGAAAACTGCGCCTCTTTCAGCAGCGCTTCGCAGATGACCGTGGACGCCATCACCCGCATGATGGCCTGGATTGCCCCCCCGGAAGACACCCCGTTGAATTTCGACACCGGCCTCAAGGAATGCTTGAGTTTGCTGACCACAGAGCTCCGGTTCAAGGGGTTTGTCATCGCCAACGAAGCGCCAGCCCTGCAGACAGCGCTCTCCAGTCGTGCGCTTCGCAGCGTCTTGTGTGCCACGCTGATGGCGCTGAGCGAGCGAACCCAGGCGCCCGCCAGGCTGGTGATCCGGGCGCAGGCCATGCCGGACAGCATCGTGCTGTCCATCGAGCTGCACCCCCTCGAAGGGCATGCCAGCAATGTCCGCTCAAGTCCATGCCGCCCGCTGACCTGGCAGGATACCGAGATTCTTGCCGTCGCCGATTCCGTTCAGCTGACACACGGCCCCGAAGGCGCGCAGCTGATCTTTCCCCACTTTGATGCAACGACGTAAACAATAAATAACCGCAGCACCCGCATCGCGCACGGGGCCGCCGCTTAACCGTCCAGGAGTCCCGTTGCTGAAAATTCGCACCTATCTTGTGTTGATGGCCATCGCCATCCTGCTGCCGACGGCGATTTTTTCAGCGGCTGCCCTGCAACAGCTGCGCAACGGCGAGCGCGATGCCGCCCTGCGCGGACTGCACGAAACCGCCCGGGCGATGGCACTGACCCTTGACAGGGAACTGACCCGCTCGACCACCATGCTGGAGCATCTGGGGCGATCAGCCTCGCTTGAAACCGGCGACCTGCGCAAGTTCTACCAGGAGGCAGCGCAACTGCAGAAAAGCCCCCGCTCCTGGATTGTTATGGTGGATGCAAACGGCCAGCAGCTCATCAATACTGCACGGCCATTCACCGAAACCCTCTATCACTCCACCAGCACCACCACCGACCTGGCACGGCAAGTCATAGCCACGCAACAGCCCATCGCTTCCAATCTTCTGCGGGGGAATGTCACGAAAAAGCTGGTCACCGTCCTGCATGTGCCCGTGCCAGCGCATGGCGGCACGCGCTACGTGCTGATGCAGGCGTTCAGCGTTGACTTTTTTGACCAGGCGATTGAGCGCCAGCATGCGCCCTACGACTGGCTGATCCGCATCATCGGCCGGGACGGCCGCATCATTGCCCAGAGCGCCAGCGACAGCGCCAGTCCGCAGGTCGATCAGCCCGCCAAGGCTGAGCTGACAGCGCAGGCCCGCACAAAAGACGAGGGCATCCTTCGCTACGCCGCCGCTGACGGCAGCCAGACCTACGACGCCTTCGTGCATTCAACCCTGTCAGGCTGGACGGTGGCGGTGGCCGCCCCCGCCGACAGCCTTGAAGCCACGGGAGGCCACGCTATTGCCATTGCCTCAGTCGGTTTGCTGCTGACCGTTGTCATGGCCTTGATCGCCGTCGTGGCGCTGGGGCGCCAGCTGGTGCGCGCCATCTCGAATGCCGCCGATGCCGCCGCGACGCTGGGCGAGGGCGACCTGCCCCAGCTCGGCCACTCCCACGTTCTGGAAATCAACCAGCTCCAGGCCGCGCTGACGCAGGCCAGCACCCTGCTCACCCACGCCCAGACAGCGCGCGCACAGGCCGAAGCCGAGCGCGAAACGCTGCTGAAAAACGAAAACCTGGCGCGCCATCTGGCCGAAGACGAAAACACCAGCAAAGACCAGTTCCTGGCCATGCTGGGACACGAGCTGCGCAATCCGCTGGCCGCCATCAACGGCGCCTGCGCCTTGAGCGAACGCCAGGGCGACACGCCAGCGGCCACCGCCCTGGCGCTCCCCCTCATTCGGCGGCAAAGCTGGCACCTGGCGCGTCTGGTGGACGACCTGCTGGACGTGACCCGCATGATGAGCGGAAAAATCGGGCTCAAGCTGGAGCCGATCAATCTGGCCAAAAAGGCCAGCCGCAGCCTGGAATCGCTGCGCGCCAGCGGGCGCACCGAAGGCTACGCGCTGAGCCTCAGCACCGAGCCGGTGTGGGTGCTGGCCGATCCGACGCGGCTCGCGCAAACCATCAGCAACCTGCTGGTCAACGCGCTGAAATTCACGCTGCCGGGCGGCTCGCTGGCGCTGAGCGTCAGCGCTAGCGACAGCGAGGCGGTGTTCAGCGTCACCGACTCGGGCATCGGCATGGCGCCCGAGCTGCTGGCGCATGTTTTTGATCTGTTTGTGCAGGGCGACGCCAGCCTGGATCGGGCGCAGGGCGGCATGGGCATTGGCCTGGCGCTGGTGCGCGAACTGGTGACGCTGCATGGTGGCACGGTTCAGGCACAAAGCGCCGGAGTCGGCCTGGGCAGCACCTTCACGATCCGCCTGCCGCGCATTGCCGAGCCCGAGGCGCCCGCGCCTGCCGCGCCCATTGCGGCACCCGCCGCGCCCGTTCACCCGCACTGGCGCATCCTGCTGATTGAAGACAACGATGACGCCCGCAGCATGATGCACGAGCTGCTGGCAATGGAAGGCCACGAGGTGTTTGACGCGGCCACCGGCACCCTTGGCCTGCAACTGGCCAGAACGCAGCAGCACGACCTGGCCATTGTCGATATCGGCCTGCCGGAGATGAGCGGCTACGACATTGCGCAGCACCTGCGCGCCGCCCCCGCCACCCACGCCATCGGGCTGATTGCCCTGACCGGCTACGGCCAGGAAGAAGACCGTCACAGGGCGCTGGCCGCTGGCTTTGACTTTCACCTGGTCAAGCCGACGGACATCAGCCGCCTGCTGGAGGTCATTGACCAGTGCGGGCAAACCGCCCGGCTGCGCAGCCAGAAAGCCGCCCAGGGCTGAAAAACGCGGCGCGTCAACGGGCCAGCGTGCCGCTGACGCGCCAGACAGCGTTGCCGACATCGTCGGCCACCAGCAGCGCGCCGCGCCCGTCCAGCGCCACACCGACCGGCCGCCCGTAGGCGTGGCCGTCGGGGCTTAAAAAACCCGTCAGCACATCGACCGGCAGGCCAGCAGGCTGGCCCTTCACGAAAGGCACAAAAACCACCTTGTAGCCGCTCAGCGGCTTGCGGTTCCAGGAGCCGTGTTCGCCGACAAAAGCGCCGCTGGTCAGCGCGGGCGCCAGCGCCTTGCCTTGCGCAAAAACCAGCCCCAGCGGCGCCACATGCGCGCCCAGCGCATAGTCGGGGGCCAGCGCCTGCGCCACCAGATCGGGCCGGGGCGGCTGGACGCGCTGATCGACATGCGCGCCGTAGTAGCTATACGGCCAGCCGTAAAAACCGCCGTCTTTCACCGATGTCAGGTAGTCGGGCACCAGGTCGCTGCCGAGTTCATCGCGCTCGTTAACCACCGTCCAGAGCGCGCCGGTTTCGGGCGCCCAGCCCAGGCCGTTCGGGTTACGCAGGCCGCTGGCCAAAACGCGGTGGCGGGCGCTGGCCAGTT
>JAPLPS010000353.1 GCA_026400075.1 Polaromonas sp. | reverse complement strand
GCCAGAGTTTTTCTTCAACCACTTCTTCGAAATACAGCACCTGCAGGCTGGCCAGCGAGCGGCTTGCCAGGCGGTCTTTTTCTTCGCTCATGCCCAGCTTTTTCAGGGCTTTGGTCAGCCATTCCGCGCTGTCCACGTTGTCTCCAGCCTCGGTGTGTTTGATGATGGCTTCACGAATCGTCAGGCGTTCAAACGGAACACTCAAATCGACTGGTTTGTCAGCGTAGGTCAATTCAAGTGAACCGCAGACTTTTTGCGCCACATCACGAATCAGCGACTCGGTAAACGTCATCAGATCGGAGTAGTTCCACCAGGCGGCGTAGAACTCCATCATGGTGAACTCGGGGTTGTGGCGTACGCTGATGCCTTCGTTGCGGTAGCTGCGGTTGATTTCAAACACACGCTCAAAACCGCCGACGATCAGCCGTTTCAGATACAGCTCGGGCGCGATGCGCAGGAACATTTCCTGGTCTAGCGCGTTGTGGTGCGTCTTGAACGGCTTGGCGTTGGCGCCGCCCGGAATCGGGTGCAGCATCGGCGTTTCGACTTCCAGAAAGTCGTTGGCCACCATGAATTCGCGCAGGGTGGTCACGGCCTTGCTGCGCGCCATGAAGCGCTTGCGCGTCGATTCGTCCATGATCAGATCGACGTAGCGCTGGCGGTACTTGATTTCCTGATCGCTCATGCCGTGGAACTTGTCGGGCAGCGGGCGCAGGCTTTTCGTGACGAGGCGGATGCTGTCAGCGTGAATCGACAGCTCGCCGGTCTTGGTGCGAAACAGCAATCCGGTGGCCGAGATGATGTCGCCCAAATCCCAGTGCTTGAACGCGGCGTGGACTTCTTCGCCGACACCGTCGTTCTTGATGTAGAGCTGGATGCGCCCGCCCGACGGGCCGAAGGACGAATCCTGCACCGTGGCAAAGCTGGCCTTGCCCATCACGCGCTTGAGCATCATGCGCCCGGCGACGCTGACCTTGACGGCCATCGCTTCGAGTTCTTCGTTGGTCTTGTCGGCGTACTCGGCGAACAGGGCTTCGGCGCGGTGCTCGGGCTTGATGTCGTTCGGGAAGGCGACGCCCAGGCCGTCGGCCTGCTTTTGGCGCAGGGCCTTGAGCTTTTCGCGCCGCTCGACCATCAGCTGGTTTTCTTCGTGGTGGACGTGGGTGGCGTACTCGGGGGCGCTGGAGTGGGTGGGGGTGGACATAAAAATAGCGGTTTTTGAAAAAGGAAGTAGCCCGAAGAAGCCGGGCGGGCGGCCAAAGGCCGGGCTGGACTCTCGGGCACGGGGCGATGCAAGGCGCGCTAAAAAAGCGCCGAATCGCTGATTTTAAGTTTTTACGGCGCGGTTTCCGGCGCAGCGGGCAGAAAGCGCGATTTGCTCACAGTGAAATGCCGGTGCGCTCCAGGATGTCGCAGACCAATTCGAGGCGCACCAGCGGGTTGTCCAGCTCCAGCAGTTGCTGCTTGAGCGCCAGCGGCAGCGGCAGCAGCTCGCACCAGCGGTTCGCCACCCAGCCGCAGTCGTCCAGCCGGTAGGGCGCCAGCAGCGGGATTTTCGGGGCCGAACCGTCGGCGGGCTGGACGCTTTGAATCAGCTTGTCCAGCGCAGTGGCGGTTTTTTGCAGGTCGGGCGGAATGCTGACGGCCATGTCGTTTTCCAGCCGGGCCACGTCGGCGACCCACAGACCGTGGCGCAGCTTTTCGCGGCGCGAAATTTTAAAGCGCTGCACGCCCGCGCAGCGAATCACCAGCAGGCCCGCCTGCGGCGCCGAATACTCGCTGATCGTGGCCAGCGTGCCGATGGCGCTGAAGGCTTCAGGCGCAAAGCCGTCGCCGCCGGGCGCAGTGTTTTTGGCCGCCGCATCAGCCGGGCGGCGCACTTCCGAGCCTTCGGTGAGAGAGACGATGCCAAACGGCGCGCCGGTCTTGTGGCATTTGCTGATCATGTCGAGGTAGCGAACCTCGAAAATGCGCAGCGGCAGCAAGCCGCCGGGGTAGAGCACGGTGCCGAGCGGAAACAGCGGCAGGGAAGTGAGGGTGAGGATTTCGGACATCGTCGCGTGGCCTTGAATTGCAATGGGCTACATCATCCCACGGCCAGCGCGGGAACTCAGGGTAATCCAGTGGCGCCAGGATTCCCATCGTTGCCCACGTTGGCACGACCCTTTGAATCGCCTCAGGTGTCACTTCACAGTGATGGCAAATTCGCTGATTTTAGTGTCGCCGGTGCCCGAGACGACTTCATTGCCAAACTCAACCGAGGCCACGTATTCGGAGCCGGTCAGCAGGTTTTTGGTTTTCGCGTAGGTCAGCAGCGATTTGATGTCGAGCGTGGCCGCGCCGAGTTGGCTGCTCACGCGCTGGAAGGCGATGTAAGTCCAGCCCGAGCCAAAGTTGTAGCCCACGTACACGTCGTAGGTGTTGCCGTCGAGCGTGACTCTTTCAAGCAGCGTGCCGCCTGGCCGCATAGCCCCGTAGGTTTCGAGCCAGACCATGATTTCGTGGGTGATCGGCGGCGCGCCGAAGGTGCTGGGCGTGGCGGTGTTGGTCAGCCACAGGTCAAAGGCGGTGTTGCCGCTGCCGGTGTGGGTCGAACTCAGGCTGTAGCGGGCTGAAAGGGTTTGCAGCGCGTTGATTTGCTTGGGCAGCAAGGAGGTCGTCGAGGAGGTCGAAGGCTTGTAGCCATAGACCAGCTCGGGATAAGCCTTGACGCCGCCGCCGCTGTCGAGCCAGTTCCAGGTGAAGTGGGCCGCGACCGAGGCCGACGGGCCGGTGCCCATGCCCACGCATTGCGACCAGCCGCTCAACGAGCCTTTGCCCCAGCTGTTGTTTTCGACGCGGTAGGCATCGACGGTGGCACCGCCGCCTTCAGTGCAGTTGAGCGTCAGCGCGTCGGGGGACTGGCCTGTGGTGGGGGTTGGCGTGGGCGTTGGGGTGGGTGTAGGAGTTGGAGTTGGAGTTGGAGTTGGAGTTGGAGTTGGAGTGGGGGGCGGTGTCGTGCTGCCTGTGGCGCTGCACGCGGCAAACGCGCCGCCGTTGTACGAAATTTCGCAGTTGCTGGGTGTGGCGTTGAGCGTGCCTTCGCCGCCAAAGCCCAGGGTGACGGCGCTGCCCGGTGCCACGCTGCCATTCCAGGATTCGCTGCTGAAGGTGTTGACAGCCCCGCTGGTGCTGAGCTCGAAATGGCCCCACGACGACACACGGGTCACGCCCGAGGGCATCGTCAAGCGCAGGCGCCAGCTCGTCCAGGGCGTGGTGCTGGTGTTGGTCAGCACGGTCTGGCCGTTAAAGCCGCCGGGCCAGCTGGCCGTCATGGTGGTCACGGCGCTGGCGCTGGTGGTGTTGCCGCTGACGGGCGGCGTGTTCGTGGGGGTGGTCGGGTCGGTGGCCGGTGGTGGCACGGTGGCAGCCGGTGGCGTCGGCAGCGTGGCCCGGAAGTTGACCCAAGAGCGCACTTTAACCGCCGCGTCGGCGCTGTTGAGGTCGCTCAGTTTGCCGTCATCGACCATCACCAGGCATTTTTTGCCGTCGATGTTGCAGTTGCGCAGATCGTTGACGGCGCTGGGCACGCCCTGGCCGTTGAAACCAAAAACATAGGGCGTGGGCGAGGCCTGCGTGGACAGCGGTGTCAGATTGGCCCAGTTGGGCAGCTCAAACGAGTATTTGCCGTTCTGCGCTGTCACGGTGGCGTTCCAGAAACCCAAGGCTTTCAGCGTGTCGGTTTCGAGATACAGCTTGGCGCCGCTGCGCAGTGGCGCGTCGCTGAAGTTGTAAATCGCCAGTTTGCCGGTGTAACCGGCCCAGCTGTCGCTGGCTGTGCCCCAGGTGCTGGCCGGGCTGAACACGACGACAACCGGCGCCGACGCCAGCATGCTGGTTTTGACGGTGCCGAGCTGGCTGGCCAGCTGCGTGGCGCTGCTTGTGGCGGCGGCCAGACTGGCGGTGTTGAGCTGTAAAGTGGCCGTGCCCAGCGTGCTTTTGGCCTGCTCGCTGAGCAGCGTCAGGCTGCAAGTGGCGCTTGCGCAGCTGAGCGAAAACGTGTCCAGCACTTTGTCCAGCGGGTCTTGCGTCGGCACAAACTGGCGCGTCAGCAACTGCTCGGCGCTGTCGATGACGCCCATTTCATCGAGCAGCGGCTGAATGGCTTTTTTGACCTGTTCTGCCGCATGCAGGCGCAGGGCTTTGATGTCGCTGGCAGTTTTTCCTGTCACGCCTTGATTGAGCACGATGCGCGTCACCATCGTGGAAATCGGGGTGATGTTGATATTCGCGCCGGCGGCTGAAATATCGTCGGCAAGAACCAGCGCCTGGTATTTTTTATTCGGTAAAACCGACGTGTCCGTTACTTCCAACAGGTAAGGCGCCTTTTTCGGATCGAGCTTGACGGCAAAAAAAGCGGCGCTGTTGGTGATGGTTGAGGTAATCACCGAACCCGCCAGCGAAGTGACGACCACCTTGGCGTTGCTCAAGGGCGCACCAGTTGCGGCGATACCGCTTGTATTATTTTCACTGGCCGCTAAGTCTGATGAGGAATTCTGGCCGCCTCCGCAGCCAGCCAGCGATATTAAAACGGCTGTAGCAACAGTCTGACTGGTTTTTGAAAATAGCATGTAAACCTTTTTATTCAATGGTTGTGGCGGGTGCTGACAAAGCGCGCCTCAATTTGGATTGATTGGCGTCTGGCCATGATTTTATCTTTAGTGAACGCCGCGCATCAGGGTTTTTTCAGTCGTTGTCGTCCTCATCGGAATACTCAGAATCTTCCCCATCGCCATACTGCTTTGGCTTGATGCCGGACTCTTCGATGAGGAGAGGATATTCCACACCGGGCTCTGGATCTTTCTCTTTACGCAGCTTGCTGATTGAAAATTTCCAGGAATCCCCGAAGTCAAACAGATAATATAGTTTGTGGTCTTTCGGGAGAGGGAAAATTTCAGAGAGCATCGCATTATCTCTGTTGCCCTGGAATTTATTCTCCGCATCAAAAGAAAAATCGTCACTGGAAATGCTTTTCCTGCTGCTCCAGCTTCTGCCGGTATAAAACTCATGCAGGTGGTCGTCATCGAAGTCCACATAGCGCTGGATGGCGTCATGTAGATCATAAAGGGTCGCGCTGTCAAGTATTTCAAACTTTGCGGCCCATGCATCTGATGCGGGTTGAAACCCTGATAGCTTGACTTTTAGCGTGTAAACTTTTGTCATATTTTCTCTCGAAGGCTGGTCGAGGTGTACCGGCCAGTCCCCGAACTGGACGAGTGGATCAGGCGGTGCGTGCGCATGTGCTACTGGAAACAGTGGCGCTGGCCACGCACGAAGATCAAGCATCTGCTAGCTTTGGGTGTGAGTTTGAAGTCGGCAATCCAGCACGTAGTTGAATCCACGCGGAGAAGAATCGGTCGATGAGCGGGAGAGAAATTCTCCTGCGGATTAACGACACGACAGCCCATTGAGCCCTTGGGTATTTGAGCCCACACGTTAGCGCGGGGCGTCGTGTCGTCCGTTCTTGTAACTCGAACAGTTGATGGGGTCATTTCGAGCCTGGATTTTTGCAAGGCAGGGTAGCGTTCGTCAGTACTACGACAATTGGTCTAGTTCCTCGACAATCGCATCCCCCTTGATAATCTGCCCCCGTGAATCTGAGGCCAAGAAGAACCACCTCGCTCGCCCACTGCGCAACGCGCTTGTCTTCAACCAGCTCTTGGAGTCTTTGTACACTCTGTCGGCTTTGAGAATGCCAAGCTCGCAGGAGTACCACTGCGCAAATTGCTCTCTCCGATAGAGCTTGCCACCCGCATTCGTGAGTCTCCACCGCCCTTCGAGCCAGCGGAACACACCGAACTCCAGCAGCGTCGCTGTGCCGTGTGTCGTCACTTTCGTTTCGTACTCCCATGAATAGTGTCCGCTGCCTTGTCCATCGCCGACCCATACCGGTCTGACCTTGCTGGGCGTATGGGTCACTTGAATCTGCGACGGACCGTCGCTCAGGAAGTCGAGAATCTTCTTCTCCAGCATGTCCTGGTAGCCACTATAGATACCAAAGAGTGAGTCCCCGTACTTGTTCTCGACGTGCCGCCGCACCATGCCAAACGGGTACATGGCCATGATCGAACAGAGCTTGAACATCCAACCTTGGTCCGGGTGTTCTTCCCACTGGCCGCCAAACTTGTGGAACATGCACTCGCCGTAGTAACTGCCGACATCTACCAGCAGATTTTCGTTGATTTCTCCAAGGGGGCGATACTGCAGTAAAAAGTTGTCGAGCCAACGCACGCCATCGTCGTCGTACCTGAGCCGTATCCCTTTTTTCTCTTCCACCCATTGTACGAA
>JAPLPS010000175.1 GCA_026400075.1 Polaromonas sp. | reverse complement strand
CACGCAGCGCCATCACCTCAAAAGTCTGCGACGCGGCCCCTTGCGTCCCTGCCGCTCAATCGCGCTGGTCGCTTCATCGAGTTGAGCTGAATCCTCCGCCAGTTCGGCGGCCAGTCTGAAAGCGGGCGCGAACTGCGCCGTGTGTCCCGCCGGTACGCCCGCCGTGCGCAGCCCTGCCTCCCAGCCGTTGACCACATACGCGGCGGCATCGCCAAGCCACATCGCTGCTTCACGCAGGTCCACGCCAAAATGCGCGCAGGCGCTCAGCAGGTTCGCCGCCGAAGCCTCTTGCGAGCCATCGGCGCTCACGCTCATGGCCAGAATGCCGACAAAGGTTGGCAGCGGCGTGATGTCGAAAGCCTTGGACAGCCGCCATCCCGTTCCGTCGTGAATCAGGCCGTGGTTGCGCGGGTGATCGTCTCCGTTGCCGACGAGCCCGTTGTAGGCCATGCGCCGCCACAGTTCCTGCAAGTCTTGCTGGAGGGCGGCCTCGTCGCTGATCCAGCGGCGCATTTCATCGGCCAGCACCAGATAAGAGCGCCGGGGGTCGCCGCGCTGGGTCGCCGCTTCCAGCCCCAGCACGGTGTGGGCGCTGGCAAACAGATGGCGCTGCGGCTGCAGCGGGTCGCAGCAGCGGTCAAAACGCTCGATCAGGAAGACTTCGCGCTCCCCGTTGCGCTCCAGCAGAATATCCGGCACCTGCAAACCCAGTTCGCGGGCCATTTGCATCACCACGAACTCTCTGGCGGGCATGTAGGGCGCGTCGCCCCGGTCTTGAAGCTTGGCCAGCCACAGCCGCCCGTCATGCTGGAGCGTGACTTTCGGGCGCTCGCCGCCCGCGCTGGTCATGCCATCGTCGAGCAGCCGCCGCACGGCGCGGCTCGATGGGGCGGATGCTTCCAACTCGCCGATGTGCTGGCGTAGCTCGTCCAGCGCAGGGGGTCGCCAAGTCAATTTACGTTCAATGTCTTGGCAGACTTCAATCGCGCCCACGGCATCGGGCGGGCCGAATGCCAGCAGTTCCAGCGGGCTGAGTTGACGCTCGTGCCGGGCGTGGAGCCGGTCAGCGCCGTAACCTGCGGGCATCGCATCGACGATGACGCCAGGCAAGCCGCCATTTTTGGCAATGGAAATTCCGGCAACTTTGCGCGAAAACCTGAGCGCCACCGGGTCAAGCGGCCGGGCAGCGGCCCTTTCCATGTAAGCGGCTTCATAACGCAGTCGGCCCTGACCGGCGCCGAGTTCCAGCGTGGCCGCCAGCACGGGTACCGAAGCGCCGGGGAGCCAAGTCCAGACAGGAGTCGTCATTTTTTACCCGCCAGTCGGCTGATGGCGAACTGCGTCAGCGCCGCATCGCGCTGCGGCTCGATGAGGTGGTCCATTTCAGCCAGCAGCCCCAGCGCGTCGAGCACGCGCACCAGCGTTCCGATGGCCACGCCGGGGTGGCCTTTTTCCAGCGCCACGATGGAGCTGGCCCCGACACCGGCCAAAAAGGCCAGATCGCGCTGGTTCAACTCTCGGGCGCGCCGTGCCAGCGCAATGCGCTCGCCCAGCGCGAGGAGTTTTCGGGACGGGAGAATGGGGAAAGGTGTTTGGCTCATTAGCTGAAATACTAATCCAAAATTCAAATCCTGGATTGATATTTCAGTAACTTAAAGTTCAGCCCGAGCTTGAGACTGAACTTGCAAATGCGCGGCGGGGAAAGTTCCGCCCGCGTTTTAAACCAGCACCACGCCCGTCTTCGACTGCACAAACTCGTGCGTCACGCCCGGTGCCAGTTCGACCAGTTTCAGCCCTTCGGGCGTCACGTCCATCACAGCCAGGTCGGTGATGATGCGGTTGACCACGCCCACGCCGGTCAGCGGCAGCGTGCATTTCGGCAGGATTTTCATGTCTTCCGTGCCATCGCGCTTTTTGGCGACGTGTTCCATCAGGATGATGACGCGCTTGACGCCAGCGACCAAGTCCATCGCGCCGCCCATGCCTTTGACCATCTTGCCCGGAATCATCCAGTTGGCCAGATCGCCCTGCTCGCTCACCTGCATCGCGCCGAGGATGGACAGGTTGATCTTGCCGCCGCGAATCATCGCAAAGCTCTCGTGGCTGCCGAAAATCGACGAGCCGGGCAGCGTCGTCACGGTCTGCTTGCCTGCGTTAATCAGGTCGGCATCAACCTGGTCTTCGGTCGGGAACGGGCCGATGCCGAGCATGCCGTTTTCGGATTGCAGCCAGACTTCTTTATCGCCGGTGAAATTGGCCACCAGCGTCGGAATGCCGATGCCGAGGTTCACATAAAAACCGTCTTCGAGTTCCTGGGCGGCGCGTGCCGCCATTTGGTCTTGGGTCCACGGCATGGTTCAGGCTCCTGCTTTTTCGGTAAGGGTACGTTTTTCGATGCGCTTTTCGGGGGTCGGGTTATGCACGATGCGGTGCACGTAAATGCCCGGCAGATGCACTTCGTCGGGCACCATCGTGCCGGTTTCGACGATTTCCTCGACTTCGACGATGCAGATCTTGCCCGCCATCGCCGCCGCCGGGTTGAAGTTGCGCGCCGTCAGGCGGAACTGCAGGTTGCCGGACATGTCAGCGCGGTGCGCCTTGACCAGCGAGACTTCGGGCGTCAAGGCGTGTTCCATCACGTAGGTTTCGCCGTCAAATTCGCGCAGTTCCTTGCCTTCGGCCACCAGCGTGCCGACGCCGGTCTTGGTGAAAAAAGCCGGGATGCCTGCGACGCCTGCGCGCAGCTTTTCAGCCAGCGTGCCTTGGGGCGTGAATTCCAGCTCCAGCTCGCCTGCGAGGTACTGGCGCTCGAATTCCTTGTTTTCGCCGACGTAGGACGAAATCATTTTTTTGATCTGGCGCGTTTCCAGCAGCTTGCCCAGGCCAAAGCCATCGACGCCTGCGTTGTTGGAAATGACCGTCAGGTCTTTGACGCCGCTGTCCTTGAGCGCGTCAATCAGCGCCTCGGGAATGCCGCACAGGCCGAAGCCACCGACAGCCAGCAATTGACCGTCCTTGACCACGCCCTTGAGCGCTTCTTCGGCAGAGGGAAAAAGTTTTTTCACCAAAAATCTCCTTGTTTCAATTAAGTCGCCAAAAGGCCAGTTGCGCGCCTTGACAGGTTGTAACGATACTACGTATTCATGTACGTAGTTTTTCGTAAAGGGTGAACCCGCATGCTTCTCGATTACCAGCTGGCTTTTGACTTGGCGCCGGTCGGGCTGGTGCTGTCGCGCAACCGCGCCATTGTCGATTGCAACCAGCACCTGTGCGAGATGTTCGGCGCTAACCGCACGCAACTTGTGGGCCAGTCTTTTCAGATTCTCTACCCGAGCGCCGACGAGTACGAGCGCATCGGCGTGCGCCTGCTGCCCATCATGAACGCCACCGGCGTGTACTCGGACAACCGCATCATGAAGCGCGTCGATGGCCGCCTCAAGGGCGAAACTTTTTGGTGCCACGTCACCGGCCGGGCGCTCAACCGCAGCGCGCCGCACGAGGCGGGCATCTGGACGTTTGAAGACCTGAGCGCCAGCCGCCCAGTGACAGCCGACCTGACCGCCCGAGAGCGCGAAGTGGCCGCGCACCTGATGCGCGGATTGACGTCCAAGGAAATCGGCCGCGCTTTGGACATCAGCCACCGCACGGTGGAGATTTACCGGGCGCGGCTGATGCGCAAATTCAAGGCATCGACGACGGCTGATCTGGTGCAGAAACTGATGGCGGGGTGAAACGCATCAGGCTTTTTTAACGCCTTCAACCACTTCAGCGGCGGTGCGAAACGCTTCGACCGCCGTCGGCACGCCGCAGTAAATCGCCGCGTGCAGCAGCACTTCCTGCAGCTCTTCGGGCGTCGCGCCATTGTTGAGCGCGCCGCGCAGGTGGCCGCGCAGCTCGTTTTGCTTGCCCATCGCCGTCAGCATCGCAACGGTGATGAGGCTGCGGGTTTTCAAGTCCAGGCCGGGGCGCTGCCAGACATCGCCCCAGGCTTTGGCGGTGATGTGGTCTTGAATCGGCTGGGTGAAATCGCTCACGCCTGCCAGCGCCTTGGCGACAAACTCTTCGCCCATCACCTGCTTGCGAGTGGCCAGGCCTTTGTCGTAGTTGGAATCCATGCGTGTTTGCTCCTGAAAAAAGCTGCCAGCATAACGGCACCCGTGCGGCGGCATGCAAATCGCGCCGACAATGCCAGCCTTGTGTACCGATGGAGACAGCCCATGCATGAAATCAGTCTGGCGGGCGGGATTTTGAAGCTGGTCGAAGACAGCGCCCTGAAGGAAAATTTTCGCCGCGTCAGCCTGCTACGCCTCGAAGTGGGCCAACTCGCCAACGTCGAGCTGCGCGCGCTGCAATTCGCACTCGAAGCGATTGCGCCGGGCACCGTTCTGGAGGGCGCGCAATGGGCGTTTGACGAGCCACCCGGCGAAGCGCTGTGTCTGGATTGCCGCCAAACCGTGCCGCTGCCCGAGCGCGGCACGGCCTGCATTCACTGCGGCAGCTACCGCCTGCAGCCCACCGGCGGCACCGAGCTGCGAGTCGTTGATATGCTGGTAGCCGACGACTAAAAAAAGGAATTGCCATCATGTGTGTCATTTGCGGTTGCGCCGACAGCGGCGAGAAACATCCAGGCCACGCCCACGCGCCCGCCGCGCCGCAGGTCAACGCCCAGACCGGCGACCTGCACTTTGGCGCAGGCGCGGCCCGCGTCTCCGTGCCCGGCATGAGCCAGGCGCGCGCCATCAAGCTCGAAACCGACATCCTCGGCGAAAACAACCGCATCGCCGCGCAAAACCGCCAGCACTTTCAGGCGCACGGCGTGGCGGCGCTCAATTTGGTTTCCAGTCCCGGATCGGGTAAAACCACGCTGCTGTGCGCGACGATTTTGGCGCTCAAGCGCCGCCATCCGGCGCTGGCCGTGTCCGTCATCGAAGGCGACCAGCAAACCAGCTTTGACGCCGACCGCATCCGCGCCACCGGCGCGCCAGCCATTCAGGTCAACACCGGCAAAGGCTGCCACCTCGACGCGTCAATGGTGGCGCAGGCGTTTTCGCAACTGCACACGCACGCCCACCCGGCAGAAGCGCATTCGCACGACCACGCCGCGCACAGCCATGACGCGCACACGCACAGCCACGACCATCCACACGCACACGGCCATTCCCACAGCCACGGCGACGCGGCCAGCCTGCTGTTCATCGAAAACGTCGGCAATCTGGTTTGCCCCGCCGCATGGGATTTGGGCGAAGCGGCCAAGGTGGCGATTCTCTCCGTCACCGAGGGCGAGGACAAGCC
>JAPLPS010000366.1 GCA_026400075.1 Polaromonas sp. | reverse complement strand
ATGGGGGTAGGAATCGTGCCGTTGCCAGCGTTGTTGTGGACCTTGGAAGCCAGCGTGCGGTACTCGGCGGCCTGCTTGGAGTCAGGGGCGGACTCGATCACGGTCATGCGGCGCAGTTCAGCGGGCTGAACGATGTTGTCGCGTGGCACGAAGTGGAGCAGCTTGCTGCCCAGCATGCCGGCCAGCGCGTCGGCCAGTTCCAGTTCCTTGTCGGTCTGGCGCTCGTTGCAGACCAGGCCACCCAGACGCACGCCACCGGAGTTGGCGTACTTCAGAATACCCTTGGAGATGTTGTTGGCAGCGTACATGGCCATCATTTCGCCAGACATGACGATGTAGATTTCCTGCGCCTTGTTTTCGCGAATCGGCATGGCGAAACCGCCGCAGACCACGTCGCCCAGCACGTCGTAGGACACGTAGTCCACGCCGTCATAAGCGCCGTTTTCTTCCAGGAAGTTGATCGAGGTGATGACACCGCGACCCGCGCAGCCAACTCCTGGCTCTGGGCCACCGGACTCGACGCAGCGGATGTCTTTGTAACCGATCTTCATCACGTCTTCCAGCTCCAGATCCTCCACGGAACCAGCTTCAGCGGCCAGCGACAGGATGGTGTCCTGGGCCTTGGCGTGCAGGATCAGGCGGGTGGAGTCAGCTTTTGGGTCGCAGCCGACGATCAGGATTTTCTGGCCCAGGTCAGACAGAGCAGCCAGGGTGTTTTGGGAAGTGGTCGATTTGCCGATGCCACCTTTGCCGTAGAAGGCGATTTGCCGAAGTTTAGCCATTGCAGTACTCCATTCAGGAAAGATTAAAAAAAACCTAAGGTTGCGTAGCCGCGACTTGGGTCAGCCTTTCGTGCCTGTTGGTCTTATTCTTAGGTTCACGTCGGCCGGACTGGTGTCCGCGCACCTTCTCCTTTGCAGCTTCCGTGCCAGCTCTTTCAAGCCTCTTTTCCCTATCAAGAAAGCGCCTCTTTCCAGAGAGAAAACGCGTTTTTCAGCGGCGGCGCAGGCGGTTTTTGCGCTTTGTCCATTTCCCGACAAAACGCCGCAGCGTGTCGGGAAAATTCCGGCCAGCGCGGTCGCCGGGCGGGTTTGTGTCGGGTTTGCAGCGCGCCATGCCGGGTTAAGCGCTGCTTCATGCCTGGTACGGTCATTGCTGATAAGAGGGCCATGAACCTGCCCATCACTCCCACCGCCCCGGCCCAAAGCGCCTCGCATTTCGAGCTGCTCGGCGGCCACAAGGCGGTGCTGCGGCTGGTCAACGCCTTTTACCGCCAGATGGACACCCGCCTTGACGCGGTCGGCATCCGCGCGATGCACGAGCCCGACCTGTCTTCGACCAAGGCGGTGCTGGTGCTGTACCTGTGCGAGTGGCTGGGCGGGCCGAAAGACTATTCCGCCCAGCGCGGCCATCCGCGCCTGCGCATGCGCCACGCCGGGTTTGCCATCGGCATCCCCGAGCGCGACGCCTGGCTGGCCTGCATGCAGGCGGCGCTTAGCGAGGTGGGCGTCGCGCCCGCGCTGCAAAGCGCCTTGATGACGGCTTTTTTCAAGACGGCCGACTTTATGCGCAACACCGGCTTTCATCCCTGATCGATTTCGATTTCAACCACCCTGAAGGACTCTTCATGACTGCAACCCTGGAACTCAAACCCATTGACGACACCGCATTCGCGCGGCTCGAACAAGAGGGCCGACTGCTCAACCCGCTGGTCAAGGGCCCGACAGCCAAATCCGGCCGCGTCGGTTTCCGTGGCGAGCTGGCGCTGCGCTTTGCGCCCAAGCTGGCCGACGAAGCCCGTCCGCCACTGCTGCTGTGCGGCCAGGCGATGGCCGTTGCCACCGTGGGCAACAAAACCCTGCCTTTCTTTGCTGGCTACCTGCTGAGCTTTGAATACCTGAAGGACGTGGCCGAAGTGCTGGGCGACACGCTCAGCGCGGGCGGCAAATACTTCCTGTTCTGCAACAACATCGACCTGTCGAAAAAATACCAGGTGCCTTACAAAGGCGCGATGTTCTATGTGCTGCCTATCGACGAATCGACCGTCTATAACGAGCTGCTAGACCTGTTCTACCTGGAAAAGAACGACCTGAAAAAGAAAGACACCGCTGGCAAGCTCGACGCCGTGGCCGACGCTGCGCTGAAGTACGACGTGACCTTCGACACCATCACCTACGAAGAAGGCTTGGTGCTGATGGGCCCGGTGCGCAACCCGAACGAAAACCGCCCGGTCTGATTTTTCCAAGGCCAGCTCCATGAGCGCGCTCACCCACTGGCTGGCACTGCAGGGCTTTCCCGGCCCGCAGGCGCGCCACAGCAACGGTGACACGCCCTTGATGCGCGCCGCCTGGCAGGGCGAGGACGCCATCGTCCTGGCCCTGCTGGCGGGCGGCGCCGCCCTTTTTGATCTCAACGACGAGGGCAACAACGCCCTCTGGTTTGCCTGCCTGAGCGGCAGCCTGGCGCTGATTGCGCTGCTGATCGACGCAGGCCTGCCCATCAACCACAGCAACGATGCCGGTCTGACCTGCCTGATGCAGGCCGCCCGCAACGGCCGTCTGGACATTTTTCAATTGCTGCTGGCGCAGGGCGCCGACATTGGGCTGCGTGCGCCCGATGGCAGCAGCGCGCTCGACATGTGGCCCAAAGCCATCCCCGGCCAGCAAGCGCCCACCTGAGATGCCCATGACCGCCCCCGAACACAGCGCCGCCGTCCTGGCCTACCACCAGCGCACCAAGCACCGCCTCGACCGCTACGCCGCCAGTCCCGAGACGCTGGACTGGGACGCGCAGCCCGACCCGTTCCGCCGCTTTGCCGGTGTACCTTTGGTCTCGCTGCCGCTGCCCGCCGATCACGACAAAACCGCCTGGACGCAGCTTTTCAACCCCGGCGCCGTCGCGCCGCACGCGCCTGACCTGGATAGCCTGGGCCTGCTGCTGGAACTGTCTTTCGCGCTGTCAGCGTGGAAAGAATTCGGCCCGGATCGCTGGGCGCAGCGCTGCAACCCGTCCAGCGGCAACCTGCACCCGACCGAGGTTTATTTGCTGGCGCGCGGCCTGAGCGATCTGGCCAACGGCCTGTACCACTACGCGCCGAAAGAACATGGACTGGAGCAGCGCGCCTGCTTTGCTGTTCCTTCGCTATCAGACGTTCAAGCCAGAGCGCTCGTCCAGCCCGCATCCGGCCAGCCAGCGCCCGGTGCGCTCCCTGCCACCAGTTCTTCCGCTGCCGCCCATGCGCCCGCGCCGCGCCTGCTGGTGGGTTTCAGCGCCATCCACTGGCGCGAAGCCTGGAAATACGGCGAGCGCGCTTTTCGCTACTGCCAGCTCGACATGGGCCACGCCATCGGCGCGCTGCGCTACGCCGCCGCCGTGCTCGGCTGGCGCCTGCGCGAAATCGCGCTGACCCACGCCGAAACCGCCGCGCTGCTCGGTCTGGATCGGGCCGAAGACTTCGCCAGCGTCGAGCGCGAAGAGCCGGAAGCCGTTTTCGAGCTGCTGCTGTCGCCTGAAAGCGGCGCAACGCAGCCAGCCGCCGACACCGGCGCCGTGCTGGCCGACTGGTTCAACGGCGCTGTCTGGCAAGGCCGGGCCAACCGGCTGGATCGCCATCCGATGTACCGCTGGCCGGTCATTGACGAGGTGGCGCAGGCTTCGCGCCGCAGCGCACGCCCGGTGCTCAATTCACTGCCGCCGCTGGCCGCCCGCCGCCTGCTGCCCGCCACCGACGCCAAAGCGGCTGATTTGATCCGCTCGCGCCGCAGCGCCCAGCGCTTTGACCGGCGCGCCCGTCTCGAAGCCGACAAATTCTGGCCGATGCTGGCCGCCTTGATGCCACAAACACCACAAGGCCAGACGACGCTGCCCTGGGACGCGCTATCCGCGCCCGCAGCGGTGCATGCCGTGCTGTTTGCCCACCGCATCGACGGGCTGGAGCCGGGCGCTTATCTGCTACCGCGCCACGCCTCGGCACTGCCCGCGCTGCAGGCGGCGATGCCGCATCTGGCCTGGACTCCGGCGCCCGGCCGCCCTGCCGACATTCCTTTGTACGAATTGACGCAAAACCCCGCGCTCGCAGGCACCGTGCGCACGCTGAGCTGCCACCAGGCGATTGGCGCCGATGCGCTGTTTGTCGTGGCGCTGCTGGCGCAGTTCGACGAGACCTTTGAAAACGCGCCCTGGCGCTACCGCGAGCGGCTGCAGGAAGCGGGCCTGATCGGCCAGGTGCTCTACCTCGAAGCCGAGGCCGCCGGACTGCGCGGCACCGGCATCGGCTGCTATTTTGACGACGCGATGCACGCGCTGCTGGGCCTGAGCGGCCCTTTGTCTGACCTGGCCACGGGCCCCTGGCAGGTTCTCTACCATTTCAGCGTCGGCCTTCCGGTTCCCGACACCCGCATCACCAGTTCCCCACCCTACGACAAGGAAAATCGCCCATGAAAGGCCAACGCACGTTTCGCCGCCTCACGCTCTCCGAGCTGGGCGCCTGGCAAGGTCAGCGGCCCAACGCCTTGGTGCTCGACGCCCGCGATGCCGACAGCCACGCCAAAACCGGCTGGCCCGGCTCGATTTTTCTCGGCCGCCACAACCAGGACGAGCTGTTGCTGCGCACCAACCGGCGCCAGCCGGTGCTGATTTACTGCTACCACGGCAATGCCAGCCAAGAGTTGGCGCAGATGTTTGCCGACTTTGGCTTTACCGATGTCTGCGATCTGGTCGGCGGCCACGCCGCCTGGGTGACCGGCACGGCGACGGCGAACCCGTCCGGCAAGCTGCCCACGCCCGAGCTGGCCGCCTGGATGGCCCGCGAAGGCTTTGTCGGCCCGGACGGGCGCGGCGCGCACGGCAACACCCCGCTGATGGTGGCCGCCTGGCGCGGCGCCGCCGACATCATCGAAGCCCTGCTGGCCCACGGCGTGGCGCTGGACGCGGCCAACAACGACGGCAACAACGCGCTGTGGCTGGCCTGCGTCAACGGCCACCTGCCGACCATCGAGCGCCTTGCGCGTGCGGGTGTGCCGATCAACCACGCCAACACCACCGGCGCCACCTGCCTGATGTACGCCGCCTCGTCCGGCAAAACCGCCGTGCTGCGCACGCTGCTGTCGCTGGACGCCGATTTAAACCTGCGCACCCAGGACGACTTCAGCGCCCTCGACATGGCCGCGAATCTGGACTGCCTCAAACTGCTTCGCCAAAATTAAGCTCCACCTCATGGCCCACATCACTTTTTTTGAAAAACCCGGCTGCGGCGGCAACGCCAAGCAAAAAGCCCTGCTGCGCGCCGCCCGCCACACGCTCGACGTGCGCGACCTGCTGACCTGGCGCTGGACGGCCGAAGCGCTGCTGGCATTTCTGGCGCCGCTGCCGGTGGCCCAGTGGTTCAACCGCGCCGCCCCGCGCATCAAGTCCGGCCAGATTGTTCCCGAGGTGCTGGACGCCGACAGCGCGCTGGCGCTGCTGCTGGCCGAGCCGCTGCTGATCCGCCGCCCGCTGATGGCGCTGGGCGACGAGCGCATGGTCGGCTTTGACGCCGACAAGGTCCACGCCTGGATCGGCCTCGGGCCGAACGCGCCCGACGTCGGCACGCCGCTCGAAGGCTGCGCCGCCGCCGCTGGTCACTGTGCCGCCACCGCATCCACCCCGTCCTGAACTGGAGACATCACCATGCCGATTTATGACTACAACTGCCAGAGCTGCGGCCACCCGTTTGAAACCCTGGTGCGCGCCGGGGCCACGCCCGCCTGCCCGCAATGCGGCAGCACGGCGCTGGAAAAGCTGGTCTCGCGCCTGGCCCCGGCCGGGAAAATCGAAGCCATCCGCATGGCCCACCGCCGCGTCGCTGCGGCGCAAGGCCATTTCGACCACTACAGCGCGTCCGACAAGGCCAAGCTGCTCAAAGGAAAGAAGAACATCTGATGGATCTCGTTTACACCACCACGATGCTGACCCAGGGCGGGCGCAGCGGCCAGATTCAAAACGAAGACGGCAGCTTCAAGCTCAAACTGGCCGTGCCCAGGGAAATGAAAGGCAGCGGCGAAGGCATCAACCCCGAACAATTGTTCGCCGGAGCCTTTGCGGCCTGCTTCGAACATTCGATCCGCCACATCGCCAAAAGCGACAAACTGCCGCTGCGCGGCTGCTACGTCGAGGCCGTGCTGTCGATGTACGTCAATTTTGAAGGCGCCTACCGCATGGCCTTGACGCTGACCGCCTTCATGGCCGGGCCGCTCGACCAGAGCACCGCCGACAGCCTGATGGCGCGCGCCAAAGGCATCTGTCCTTACGCTGACGCGACCAAAACCAACATGAGCCTGAATCTCAAGGCCGTGCTCGACACGCCGGAGGGCGCGTAGGCGGAGCGCCGGATTTACCGTCGGCTGGATGCTTCAGGATTTCCTCACTACCTGGGCTGCCATGCTGGTGAGCCACTCCTGCAGTGTTTTGGTATCGACTGGCTTGGCGAAATGGCAATTGAAGCCGACTGTGAACGCGGCTTTACGGTCTTGCGGCTGGCCATAGCCGGTCACTGCAGCCAAGATAGCGTCTTCCATGCCAGGGATCTGGCGCAACTGCCGCGCCAGTTCATAACCATCCATATCGGGCAGGCCAATGTCGAGCAGGCAGATTTGCGGCATCAGCCGCGCTGCGCTCTCCAGGGCTTTGGCGGAACTGTATTCGACCGTCACCTGATGGCCCAGCATCTCCAGCAGCATGCCCATCAGTTGCGCGGCATCGACGTTGTCATCGACCACCAGGATGCGCAGCGCGGCGTTGGCCGGGCCTGCGCCAGACTGGCCAGCGGCCGGGCGGCGCGGCCCTTGTTCATCGGGCAGGCGCGGCAGGAAAATCCTGAACTCGCTGCCGCGCCCGGCGCCTTCGCTGCGCACTGTGACCGTGCCGCCGTGCAGTTGCACCAGGCTTTTGACCAGCGCCAGGCCTATGCCCAGGCCACCTTGGGCGCGATCCGCGCTTCTCTGGCCCTGGGAAAACAGCTCGAAAGCGCTCTCGACCAGTTCAGCCGACATGCCCATCCCGTTGTCGCGCACGCTCAGGATGACCTGGCCGCCATCGGTCTCCAGGCGCAATTCGATCTGCCCCCCGTCGGGCGTGTATTTGATGGCGTTGTTGAGCACATTGGCCAGCACCTGCACCAGGCGCATTTTGTCTGCGGCCACCAGCACGCGCTGCGGCAAGTGCTGCACCTGCAGATAATGCGCCTTGGCCTCCAGCAGCGGGCGAACCTGTTCAATCGCCTCGCTCAGCAGGCTGTTGATGTCCATCGGCTGCCGGTTCAGCGTCACCAGCCCGCGCGTGACGCGTGAGACATCGAGCAGGTCGTCGATCAGCCGGGTCATGTGGCCGCTCTGGCGAGAAATCACCTCGCTGAGCTGGCGCACGCGCTTTTCGTCCGGTTGGCCCATGAAAAGCAGGTCCGCCGCCGTGATGATGGGGGCCAGCGGGTTGCGCAGCTCATGGGCCAGCATTGCCAGGAACTCGTCCTTGCGCTGGTCGGACTCGCGCAGCATCTCCTGAGCCATTTTTTGCTCATGCAAATCGGTGCAAGTTCCCATCCAGCGCGAGATGGTGCCTTGGCTGTCGCGCACCGGCAGCGCGCGCGCCAGGTTCCAGCGGTACTGGCCCGAGCAGTGGCGCAGGCGGCATTCCATTTCATAGGGCTCGCCCGTTTCCATGCAGTGGCGCCAGTGCCCCAATACCCGCGCCCGCTCCTGCGGGTGGATCAGTTCATTCCAGGCATCGCTGTCCTGGCAGTCTGACGATATGCCGGTGTAGTCATACCACTGCTGGTTGTGGTAGTCGTGGTGGCCGTTGGGCAGCGTTGACCAGACCAGCTGGGGCATGGCGTTGGTGATGGTGCGAAACATCGCTTCGCTGTCGCGCAGCGCCGACTCGGACAGCACCCGGTCGGTGATGTCCATTTGCGCCACGACAGCGCCAGTGATGTTTCCGCTGGCATCGCGCACCGGCGCGCCGCAGTTCAAAATAGTGCGGCGCTGGCCGGGCTTGCCGAACACTTCGATCTCGACCGTGTCGCGCGGCGCCTCTTCGCCTTGCAGGACGCGGGCCAGCGCCCATTCCTGCGGTGCCAGCGGGCGCCCGTGCCGGGCCGAGCCGTCCGCCCACCAGCCTTTCCAGTCCCCGTACTCCTCGACTTTTTCCGGCAGCGGATGGTTGCCACAAATCTGGCGGTTGGCCGGGTTCACGCGCAGCAGCTTGCCGTTCACGTCGGCCACAATGATGCCGACCGGCGCCGCTTCAAGCAGCGCGTCCAGCCGCTGGGCCGACTCCAGCGCGCTGAGCCTGCTTTGGCGCAGCTCGTTTTCGATGCGCACATGCGCCGTCACGTCGTTGCCCTCGATGAACACGCCGCTGACCATGCCGTCCGGCGCAATGATGGGCTGAAAAATAAAATCCAGAAAATGCAGCACGGGCGGCTTGTCGGGCTGAGACTGGACGGTAATCGGTATCCGGTTGCCAATAAAGGGCTTGCCGGTGGCGCAGACCTGGTCGAGCAGCCCGATACAGTCCTGCCCCGGTATGTGCAGCGGCAGGTCAGAAATCCGCCTGCCGATCAGGTCGTGCTCGCCCGTCAGGCGCTGGAAAGCGCTGTTGGTCATTTCATAAATATGGCCGGGCTCGCGCACGATGGCCATGAAGCTGGGCGCCTCCTCGAACAGGCTGTAAAGCTGGTGGATTTGCTCGTACCGGTGTTTTTCCGCCAGCACCTGCGCGGTGGTCTCGATGATGGGGCAGTACAGCCCGTCGATCTGACCGTCGCTGCCATGAACCGGTATAAAAGAAAAACTGAACCAGACGGTTTCGTCCCAGCCGTTGCGGCAAACCGTGTAGGGCTCGTTTTCAATATAGACCGGCTCTCCGGCCAGGGCCTGCTTGATGAGCGGGGCGATGTCGCCCCAGACTTCCGGCCACACCTCGGGCATGGCACAGCCCAGTGCCGCCGGATGCCGCTCGCCCAGAATGTCCCGGTAAGCATCGTTGTACAGCAGACACAGCGCAGGCCCCCAGGCCACCGCCGCCGGTGTTTTGGTGTGCAACATCAGGCTGATCACCGTCTGCAGCGGCTGGGGCCACAGGGCAGGCGCGCCGAGCGAAGTGGCGGCCCAGTCGTGTACACGCATCAGCGCTGCGACGTCGCCTGCCGACTTCAAAAAATCGGGCGATGGTTTTGATTCAGACGTCAAGATATTGAACTTTTAGCAAAGAAGGTACGTTTTAAGACCAAAAGATTAAAACATACCGCATCCAGCCCTCAGTGCATTCGGCCCGCCGCCAGGCTCGCCGGGTCTAGCTTGAGCACGGCGCAGGCGTCGAGCAGCACGGCGCGGCGCACCGGCTGGCCGGACTGGTGCTTTTCGATGGCGGCGTGCGCCCAGCCTTTGCTGGCGCCACAGCCCAGGCCCGCGCCGACGACGCGCTGGCGCAGCGCGGCGATGCGCGCCCGGCCAGCGGCGACGACTTCGGGCGCGGCGGGTTTGGACTCGGGCGGCTGCCACAGCGCAGGCGCTGGCGTGGTCAGCGTGGCGGCGCTGCTGGCCCCGCCTGCGGGCGCGGCGCGCAGCCAGCTGGCCTCAAAGCGCGCCCAGCGGCGGCGCGGATCGCAGCAGGTTTGCAGCGCCTGCGCCAGCGTCAAGCCCGCGAGGTGCGCTTGCTGGCAGATTTTCTCGATCACCGCCGCCGTGACCGGCCCCTTGCGCTTGGTTTTGCGGATGGCCGCGAAGTCAGCCAGGACTTCGGGCTTCACGCCGTCAATCATCATCAACGTAGCCGCCACCGGCAAGGCCGGGGCGCTTGTTCCTTCTATGTTCTCTTGAAAGTTAAAGACAGTTATGGGTGCAGATTCTGCGGGGGTGAATGTCGAAACCTGCGGGGGTGGGCTGGCGTTTTCTGCGGGGGGCGCGGCAAAAGCTGCGGGGGTAGGAAACACCAGCG